>JBFJNB010000315.1:0-4134 GCA_041633655.1 Lysobacterales bacterium
AACGACACCCTGGGTCTCGGGCAAAGCCGACTGTTGACATCGTTCTCGAAGCGGTCGCTGTTTGCCAATTATCTGCGCGTCGTGCAGCAGCAGTACAGCGCCGTATCGGCAGCCGAATTGCAAACGGAAATCCCGGCGAGAGCGCGCCGGTTCATCGACGGTCTGGAATCGCTGGCGCGCGCCGCCGCCCGGGCCGGCGTCGAGCTGGTGCCGATCAGCCAGCAAATGCGGACCGGATCGGGTGACGCGGCACCGGGGCGGGAGTGGACCTACCGACAAGAGCGACAGGCGTTGAGTGCCCGCCTGGCTCGAAACGGCTCGCTGTCGCCGCTGGAGGGAAAATTCCTGATTCACGCCGCGCTGATGGACGCGCTTTCCGCCTGGGCCGATCGGCGCGAACTCGGGGTCGTCGATGTCATCGGTCTGCTGGATTCGCACCGCCATCTGATGACCACCTACGTGCACCTGTCGCCGCTGGCCAACGAGTTGATCGCGATGGCGATCGTCGATCGCCTGGCGGAGATGCTGGACTGCCCGCAACTGGCGATTCGGTGAATCCGGGAATTTCTCAGCGCGGCGGGTAGGGCACGTCGTCGAAGCAGTCCGCGGCGACCGAGCGGGTCAGCGGCGCCAGCGCGTGGGTGGCCGCGGGTGCGCCGGACTCGGCAACGGTCAGCTCCAGTCCCTGGCAGCTCGCCACGCTGACGCTCAGCGAGCCCCATTCACGCGCCTCGACGGCCCCCCGCAGCACCCCATCGATCACTCGGACCCCGTCGTTGAGATACGCCACCGCGGTCAGCTTCTCGCCCTGAGGCTGGCCGATCGCGTACGCCCACACCCGGTCGCCGAGGGCGTTGAAGGACAGCCAGGTCAGCAGCACCCGGTTACGCCCGAAGTGAGCGAGCTGCAGGTATTGGCCATCCGCGCTCGGATCGAGCCACAGGCCGTCGAGCGCGCTGCTCAGATCGGGGGTCGCGCCGTGGTCCAGCGCGCCACGCTGGCATTGCCCGGGGCGGCGCACGAAGCCGCGCACGTCCAGCTCCTCGCAGGCGCCCTCGCCGCCGGGCGCTGCCGGGCTGCCGGGGGCGCGGAACTCGGGCGCGGTGGCGAACCATTCACGGCCGTTCTGCACGTCGCGCCGCGGCCCACGATCACCAGGCTCTGGGTGACCTCCCACGGAAATGGCGCCGTGGGCACGGCAGCGCTCCTGCCGCCCCGTCGGCAACCCGGCCAGAACGGCTCATCGCCCAACCGGTAGCGGCCGTTCTCGCTCAGCACGATGGTCGTGCTCGGCCGCTCGCTCTCCCGCGACTCGCACAGCACGCCCACCAGCGTCTCGGCGTCGCCGTCGGAAATGTCGAAGCTCTCGGCGCAAACGCCGGCGGCCAGGGACAGCGCCCACAGGCCCCACAGAACTGGCAACGATTGATGGGACATGACTCGTGAAGTATAGGCGCGATCGGGCTGAACGGCGCCTGAGCGCTCGATGCGGTCATTTGCCGCGGCGCCGATCGAAACGTCGGTTATAATCTTCAATCAAATCAACCGCAAAGGGCGCACTTCGACGATGACGCTTGAAATGTGGCTGGTGGTGGCGATCCTGCTGAGCACGCTGTTTCTGCTGGTCACCGGCTGGCTCCGGATGGACGTGGTCGCGCTGCTGGTGCTGGGCGCACTGGCGGTCACCGGCCTGGTCGGGAGCGACGTCCTGTTCGACGGCTTCAGCAATCCGGCGGTGATCACGGTGTGGGCCATGTACATCCTCAGCGACGGCCTGACCCGGACCGGCAGCGCCAGCCGCATCAGCCGCCAGTTGATGCGCCTTTCCGGGGACAGCGAAATGCGCGCCGTGGGCGCGATCATGCTCAGCAGCGGGCTGATGTCGGCGTTCATGAACAACATCGGCGTGGCCGCGCTGATGCTGCCGGTGGTGCTGGAGATCTGTCGGCGTTCGGATCATCCGCCGTCGCGGCTCCTGATGCCGCTCGCGTTCGGGTCACTGCTGGGCGGGCTGGCAACCAAGATCGGCACCCCGCCGAACCTGTTGATCAGCGATTTCATGCGCGAGCAGGGGCTGAAGCCGTTCGAGATGTTCGATTTCGCGCCCATCGGGCTGGCCGTGCTGATCGGCGGCACCGCTTTCATGATGCTGCTGGGCCGCCACCTGCTGCCGCGCCACGCGCCGATCATGGACGCCAGCGCCCAGGCCCAGCGCAAGCTGGCATCGGAATACGGGCTGCAGGAGAAGACGTTCGTGATGCGGGTCAAGCCGGACTCGGTGCTGATCGGCAAGGCGCTCGGCGATACCCACCTCGATTCCGCGGCGGGACTGGAGATCATCAGCCTGATTCGCGATGACAAGGCCAACATCCAGCCGCAGCCCCACACGATCCTCCGGCCCGGCGACCGGCTGATGGTGCAGGGACGCCTGGAGCAGTTCCAGGAGCTGAAGGACTGGAGCGAGCTGGCGATCATGCGCGAGACCACCGCGCTGCAGCCGCTGGTCAACGAAACCGTGATGCTGGCCGAAGTGGAAGTCGCCCCGGACTCGCTGCTGGTCAACAACACGCTGGACTATCACACCGTCTTCCGCCGCTTCGGGGTCAACGTGCTTGCGATCCGGCGGCGCTTCATGCTGCGCCGCACCAATCTCTCCAGCGTGCCGCTGGAGGTGGGCGACAAGCTGCTGGTGCAGGGCGAACAGGCAGCGCTGGAGGAGCTGGCCCGCACCCCGGAGTTTTCCACCCTGGAGCCGCTGAGCCAGGACCGGATGGAGGAGATCTACCACCTCAACGAGAGACTGTTCGTGCTGAAGGTCCCGGCGGGCTCCGGCCTTGCGGGCAAGTCGCTCGCCTCCAGCCGGATCGGCGACGCGTTCGACTTCCGCATCCTGGGCGTGTTTCGCGAGGCGGAATTGAAGCTGATGCCCGGGCCGGAGTTCGATCTGCTCGAGCGCGACCTGCTCCTGGTGCAGGGCTCGTCCGAGCATCTTGACGTGCTGCGCGGCTTGCAGGAACTGGAAATCGAGCAGTCGACCGCGAA
This sequence comes from Lysobacterales bacterium, assembly GCA_041633655.1. GTDB lineage: Bacteria > Pseudomonadota > Gammaproteobacteria > Xanthomonadales > SZUA-38 > JBFGYD01. The sequence continues at coordinate 3,043 of JBFJNB010000315.1, forward strand.
CCCGGTGCGGGTCATCAACTCCGATCAGGTCGCGTTGCTGGAACTGGTCATCGCCCCGCGCTCCGATCTGGCCGGCAGCCGCGTCGGCGAAGTGGCGTTCAAGACCCGCTACGGGGTCCAGTTGCTGGCGGTTTGGCATCGCGAGGAGGTCCATCGGTCCGATTTCGACGACGTCGAACTGCAATACGGAGACGCCGTCGTGGTCCTCGGGACCAAGGACAAGCTGCAGGTTCTCTACGAGGACCCCGATTTCCTGCCGCTGACCAAGGTCGCGTTCGAGTCCTACAACGAGGAGAAGGCCACCATCGCCGGGGGCATCATGCTGCTGGTGGTGCTGACCGCGGTGGGCGGGCTAATGCCGATCTCGGTCAGCGCGGTGATCGGCGCGACCCTGATGGTCGTGCTGGGCTGCCTGACGATCGACGACGCTTATCGGGCGATCGACTGGCGCGCGGTTTTTCTGATTGCCGGACTGCTGCCGCTGGGCCTGGCGATGCAGCAAACCGGGACCACCACGTTCCTCGTCGACCACGCGATGGGGTCCCTCGAACCGCTCGGGGTGCCGGGCATTCTGCTGGGCCTGTTCCTGTTCACGTCGTTGCTGACCCTGTTCGTGCCGACTGCCGCGCTGGTCGTGATCGTCGCCCCGCTGGCCTACGCGGTCAGCGTCGACTTAAACCTCGCGCCGGAACCGTTCATCATGATCGTGGCGATCGCCGCCTCGGCGAGTCTCGCCAGCCCGGTGGCGCACCCGGCCAACGTGCTGGTCATGGCGCCCGGCGGCTACCGCTTCGTCGACTATCTGAAAGTCGGCGTTCCGATGACCCTGGTGGTGCTGCTCATCACCCAGTACTTGTTGCCGGTCGTGTGGCCGCTGAACCGGTAGCCGCGATGGACGGGGACAGCAAAAGGAAGACGCGTTACGCAATCCTCGTGGGGGTGAGTCTGACGCTGAGCTTGGCCGCGGCGGCGACGGACCCGGAGCAGGACCCGGGTCGGGCCGAGACCGACGTCGAGTTCACCTGGGGCGTCGAAATTCCGGTCGCCGACGGCACCCGGCTGGGCGCGACGCTGTACCGGCCGAAGGACTCG
>JBFJNB010000316.1:0-4128 GCA_041633655.1 Lysobacterales bacterium
CGGGCGCGACCATGCCTGGCGGTGCGCGCGTGCCGGGCACCTCGTACGAACTCGAACCGGTGCAGGCCGCCTTCAATATCGGCGCCATGATCCGTTGGCTCGATTTCAACGACACCTGGCTCGCGGCCGAATGGGGCCACCCGTCGGACAACCTGGGAGCGATCCTGGCGGTGGCCGATTACCTGTCCCGGCTCCGGCTGCGCGAAGACGGGGTGCCGCTCAGGGTACGCAAGGTGCTGGCGGCGATGATCCAGGCGCACGAGATCCAGGGCGTGCTGGCGCTGGAAAACAGCTTCAACCGGGTCGGGCTGGATCACGTATTGCTGGTGCGGGTGGCCTCGACCGCGGTCGCGACCCGGCTCATGGGCGGCGATCGCGAGCAGGTCATCAACGCGGTCTCCAACGCGTGGATCGATGGCGGTGCGCTGCGCACCTACCGCCACGCCCCGAACACCGGCTCGCGCAAAAGCTGGGCCGCCGGGGACGCGTGCCGGCGCGCGGTGCAGCATGCGTTGATGGCGCTCGGCGGGGAGATGGGCTACCCATCGGCGCTCAGCGCCAAGACCTGGGGCTTTTACGACGTGCTGTTCAAGGGCAACGAGTTCAAGTTCCAGCGCCCGTACGGCAGCTACGTGATGGAGCACGTCCTGTTCAAGATCTCCTATCCGGCCGAGTTCCATGCCCAGACCGCGGTCGAGTGCGCGCTCGCGCTGCACGGCGAGGTCGCAGATCGGCTCGACGAGGTCGAAAAGATCGTGATCGAGACCCAGGAAGCGGGCTGCCGAATCATCGACAAAACCGGGCCGCTGGACAACTATGCCGACCGCGACCACTGCATCCAGTACATGGTCGCGGTACCGCTGATCCTCGGCGAACTGACCGCGGAGAGCTACACCGACAAAGTCGCCGCCGATCCGCGCATCGACGCGCTGCGCGAAAAAATGGAAGTGAGCGAAAACAAGATCTTTACCGAGGAGTACTTCGACCCCGACAAACGCGCGATCGGGAACGCGATCCAGGTGTTTTACAAGGACGGTTCGAAAAGCGAGCGGGTCCAGGTCGACTACCCGGTCGGTCACCGCCGTCGGCGCGAAGAGGGCATCCCGCTGCTGGTCAAAAAATTCGAGCGTGCGATCGCCGCTCGCTTCGACCCCGAGCACTGCGTGCGCATCGAGGACCTCTGCTCCGACCAGGAACTGTTCGAGTCCACGCTGGTCCACGAATTCCTGGACCTGTTTCACGCACCGCGGGCCTGAGAAAGGGCTTGGAGCCCTTTCATCTGCATCGCTCGATCCTCCGATGAGCAGAGATCAACGCATCGGAGTGGCGTCGCTGGTATTTTTTCTATCGGGCGGTTCCGCGCTGGTGTTCGAGACCATCTGGTTCCGCGTTACCAGCATCGTACTCGGTTCGTCGGTATGGAGTGCGGCCGCGGTACTGATGGCCTTCATGGCCGGCCTGGGGTTGGGAAACGCGTTGATGATGGCGCGCGGGCAGCGCATCACGCGCGTGTTCCGCTTTTACGTATTCGTAGAATTGACGATCGGGATATCGGGCGTGGGCATCGTCATCCTGCTGCCCGCGCTGGCGCCATGGGCGTCGGGCCTGTTCGGCGCCGTGCTGGAACAGCACAGCCTGCTCACCGCGGCACGGTTCGCCGTCGCGTTCTGCGTGCTTCTGGTTCCCGCAATTGCTATGGGCACGACCCTGCCCGTGATGGTCAAGGGCCTGCACGAGATCGACCGGTCGTTCTCCGCCGCGCTTGGCAGGCTGTACGGGTGGAACACCATCGGCGCCGTGGCCGGGGTCATCGTCGCGGAGTTCCTGTTGATCGACATCTTCGGGATCCGGAACACCGCGCTGTTCGCCGCATTGCTGAATCTGTCCGCGGCGCTGCTGGTGATGAAGCGCTTCAAGATCGACCAGCCCTGCGCCGAACGAGCCGCCACGACGCGGTCCCACATCGCGACGCCCCGACTGTTGTTGCTGCTGCTCGCGCCGTTTCTCGTCGGAGGGGTGCTGCTGGCGCTGGAAGTCGTCTGGTTTCGCTACCTGCTGCTGGCTCACGACGGCACCAGCGTGGTTTTCGCAACCATGCTGGCGGTGGTGCTGGCAGGAATCGGAATCGGCGGTCTGATCGGCACGCGCCTTAAGCTGGCGGGGCGAAAACTCGACGCGCGCCTGGCGGGCCTGCTGATCATCGGCGCCTTCACGGTCGTTGCGAGTTTCTATCTGGCGAACCTGATCTACGACCGGTGGTTCATCGAGCTGACGCGGAAGCTGTCGATGTTCCTGTTGATGGCCTGCGTGCTGATGCTGCCCACCAGCGTCGTATCCGGCGTCCTGTTTCCATTGCTGGGCGAGAAGCTGCATCGTTCGCTGGCCGTCACGACCCGGACTTCCGGGGTTCTCACTCTGGCCAATACCTCCGGTGCGGCGATCGGATCGGGTATTGCAACGTTCGTATTGCTGCCCGCGCTGGGCATCGAGAAGTCCATCCTGCTGCTTTGCTATGGCTACGTGATCGCGGCCCTGATGCTGCTCTCCAGCGGGACGCTGGGTATCGCGCCGCGCCGCCTGCTCGCCGGCTTGACGCTGACCGCGGTGCTGCTTCCGGTGATTTATCCCCACCATTCCCTGGAACGAGCGTACAAGACCTTCGCCTCGCGCATGTTCCCCGGCGAGAAGCTGGTTTTTGTCAGAGAGGGCCTGAACGAGACCCTCCAGTACCTGCGCATGGATTTGCTGGACCGCCCGCTGATGTACCGACTCGTGACGAACGGCTTCTCGATGTCGGGCACGAGTTTTCACAGCCAGCGCTACATGAAGTTCTTCGTCTATTTTCCGCACCTCCTGAACCCCGATATCAGGGACGTGCTCCTGATCAGCTACGGCGTTGGCAATACCGCCGAGGCTATTGCCAGCCTGCCGCAAGTCGATCGTTACGACATCGTGGACATATCGCGCGACGTTCTGAGCTTCAGCGGCATCATTCACGGGCAGGACGGCCGCCATCCGCTGCACGACCCCCGTGCCCGGATTCATGTAGAGGACGGGCGTTTCTTTCTGCAGACCACCCGGCGCCGGTTTGATTTGATAACGGGCGAACCACCCCCGCCCAGGAATGCCGGCGTCGTCAATCTCTACACCCGGGAGTACTTCCGGTTGATGGAGGAGCGGCTGAACCCCGGGGGCGTCGTGACCTACTGGCTGCCCAGCCAGGATCTCACCGACGCGGGGACGCTGGCCATCATCAAGGCGTTCTGCCTGGTTTTCGAAGACTGCAGCCTGTGGGCTCCCGCGGGCCTCGATTTCGTGCTGATGGGGTCCCGCGACGGGTTGCGCCCGGTTGATGCAGCCACGCTGGAGCGCGTGTGGGAGTCGCCGACCGGGGCCGAGTTCGCGGCGATAGGCTACGAGAACCCGAGTCAGTTCTTGACCAATTTCGTTGCCGACGCGGCGACCCTGGCCGGGCTCGCTGGCGACGTTCCGCCGGTCACGGACGACTACCCGAACCGGATCCTTTCCGGCTCGATTCGTGAATTGGGTCGCTTCTCGCCGCTGTACGCCGAATTGCTCGACGATCGTCGCCGGAGCCAGGCGTTTTGGGCCAGCGCCTATATCCGGTCGCTGTTTTCGGTCGCGACGATGCAGGTGGCGATGAACCACTTTCAGTACGAAAAAATGTACACCGGAATCCTGGTGCCACGATACATGCGCTTCGATCCCCCGGATTGGGACGAGTTGATCGGGGTTCTCCGCAATACCGACTTCGAGGTGTTGCCCGCGATGGCGCTGGGTGCGACTCCGGTCGAGCTGAGCATCGCCGATGCCACCTCGAGCAGCAGCGGTCGAATCGAGCTGCTGCGGGCAAAGCGCTTGCTGTCACGACGCGCCTACCGGGAAGCAGCCGAATTGATCGGGGCGCGGGTGCAGCCGAAGGATGATCCAGAGCGTCAGTTCTTGGGCCAGTTGGCGCTGATCGCGGCGGGGCTTCACGGCGCCGCTTCAGGGTCCTGGTCGGAGTTTGAATCGCTGGCGTCCTCGTCGCAGGTCGACGAGACGTTCAAGGAGTGGTTACGCGCCCGCCTGGGCATTCCGGTTTCCAACTAGTGTCCTGTTTGGGAA
>JBFJNB010000317.1:0-4125 GCA_041633655.1 Lysobacterales bacterium
CGCGGCCAGGCCCTCGCCCGCGTCCAGGGTCCTGCCGTTCCAGCGCACCCGGCCGTGGCCGAGCAGCGCCGCGCTCAGGTGCGCCAGCGGGGCCAGGTCGCCGCTGGCGCCGACCGAGCCCTTGCCCGGGATCAGCGGGTACATCCCGTGGTCCAGCATCGCGTTCAGGCAATCCAGCGTCGCGCGAGTGCAGCCGGAATAGCCCTGCGCGAGGCTCGCGAGCTTCAGCGCCATCGCCAGCCGGGTCTCGGCCTCCCCCAGCGGCTCGCCCACCCCGGTGCTGTGGGACAGCACCAGGTTGGTCTGCAGCCGCTCCAGTTGATCGGCCGGAATCCGGGTCTGCGCCAGCAGCCCAAAGCCGGTGTTGATTCCGTAAACGGTCTTGCCGCGGGCGACGATCGAGCGCACGGTCGCGGCCGCACGCTCGACTTTTTCGTAACAGCCCGGATCGAGCTCGATCGGCCGGGGTTCGCACCACAGGAGCCGCAGTGCCTCCAGGGTCAGTTCGCCGGGCGTGAGCCTGAGTGCTCCCATCAGCGGCCGAGCATCGGCAGGTTCAGCGCATGCTCGCGAGCGCACTCGATCGCGTCCTCGTAGCCCGCGTCGGCGTGGCGCATCACCCCGCTGGCCGGATCGTTCCACAGCACCCGCTCGATGCGCCGCGCCGCGGCCTCGGTCCCGTCGCAGCAGATCACCAGCCCGGCGTGCTGGGCGTAACCCATGCCGACCCCCCCGCCGTGGTGGAAAGAGACCCAGGTGGCACCCGAGGCGCAGCTCAAGAGCGCGTTCAGGACCGGCCAGTCGGACACCGCGTCGGAGCCGTCGCGCATCGCCTCGGTCTCCCGGTTGGGGCTGGCGACCGAGCCGGAATCCAGATGATCGCGACCGATCACCACCGGCGCCTTCAGCTCGCCGCTGGCGACCATCTCGTTGAACGCCAGTCCGAGCCGGTGGCGCTGGCCCAGACCCACCCAGCAGATCCGTGCCGGCAGGCCCTGGAACTGGATCCGCGCGCGCGCCAGGTCCAGCCACTGGTGCAGATGGCGATCGTCCGGGATCAGCTCCTTGACCTTGCGGTCGGTGGCGTAGATGTCCTCCGGGTCGCCGGACAGCGCGACCCAGCGAAACGGCCCGATCCCGCGGCAGAACAGCGGGCGCACGTAGGCCGGCACGAAGCCCGGGAAGTCGAACGCACCCGCAACGCCTTCGTCCTTGGCGACCTGGCGGATGTTGTTGCCGTAGTCGAACGTCGGCACACCGAGGCGCTTGAAACCGAGCATCGCCTCGACGTGGACCTTGATCGAGGCCCGCGCCGCGCGGGCGACCGCTTCCGGCTCGGTCTCGCGGCGCGCGAACCACTCCTCCACCGTCCACCCGAGCGGCAGGTACCCGTTGACCGGATCGTGGGCCGATGTCTGATCGGTCACCGCGTCGGGGCGCACCCCGCGCGAGAGCAGTTGCGGCACGACCTCGGCGGCGTTGCCGAGCAGGCCCACCGATCGCGCGCGGCCGTTCTCGCAGGCGACCTCGATCAGGCTCAATGCGTGATCGAGATCGTCGGCCTGGACGTCCAGGTAGCCGGTATCGAGACGCTTGTCGATCCGGCTCTGCTGGCACTCGATCGCCAGCATCGAGGCGCCGGCCATGGTCGCCGCCAGCGGCTGCGCGCCGCCCATGCCGCCCAGCCCGGCGGTCAGGATCCAGCGCCCGGTCAGGTCTCCGCCGTAGTGCTGGCGCCCCATCTCGGCGAAGGTCTCGTAGGTGCCCTGAACGATGCCCTGGCTGCCGATATAGATCCACGAGCCGGCGGTCATCTGACCGAACATCATCAGGCCCTTGCGGTCGAGTTCGTTGAAGTGCTCCCAGGTGGCCCAGGCCGGCACCAGGTTGGAGTTGGCGAGCAGCACCCGCGGCGCGTCCGGATGGGTCTGGAACACCCCGACCGGCTTGCCCGACTGCACCAGCAGGGTCTGGTCGTCCCCGAGCTCCCGCAACACCGCGACGATGCGGTCGAAGCAGGCCCAATCGCGCGCCGCGCGCCCGATTCCGCCGTAGACCACGAGCTCCTGCGGGCGCTCGGCCACCTCGGGGTCGAGGTTGTTCATCAGCATCCGCAGCGCGGCCTCGGTCAGCCAGGAACGGGCGCTGAGCTTCCCCCCGCGCGGGGCGCGGATCACGCGCTTGGGATCGTTTCGGTTCGGCATCTGAACACTCGCCTCGCAGCCCGGCGCAAAGTACTCCGCCACCCGGTCGAGGTCAATCGCCGCGGTTGAGCCGGCGGGCCACGGTGAGGAATCGGGCGCGAACCGCGTCCTCGTCCGGGTGGCGTCGATCGCGCACCCGCCAGCGCCCTCCGACCATCACGTCGCGAATCGCCCCCGGGGCGCTCGAGAAGACCAGCTGATCCAGCAGCAGCCCGCGGTCGTCACCGCCGACCCATCGCGCGGATTCGGGGTCCAGCACCAGCCAGTCCGCGCGCGCGCCCTCGACCAGGCGCCCGATCGGACGGCCCGCCGCCTGCGCGCCTCCGGCCAGCGCCAAGCGCCACAGCGCGGTGCCCGAATGCGGCTCCTCGGCGCTGGCCACGGTATTGCGGCGTTGCTGCACCAGGCGCTGGCCGTACTCGAGCCAGCGCAGCTCATCGGTCGGCGAGATCGTTACCTGGCTGTCGGAGCCGACCCCGAAGCGACCGCCAGCGGCCAGAAACGCGCCGAGTGGAAACAGCCCGTCCCCGAGATTGGCCTCGGTGGTCGGGCACAGACCGACCACCACCCCGGCGCGCGCCAGGACCGTGACCTCCGCCGGATCGACGTGGGTCGCGTGGATCAGCGCCCAGCGCGGGTCCAGCCCGACCTGTCCGGCCAGCCAGGCCACCGGCCGCGCCCCCGCGTGGGCCAGGCAATCCTCGACCTCGGCGGCCTGCTCGGCGACGTGGATGTGGATCGGCACCGGAACGGTCACCGCGGCCAGCACCTCGGCGATCGTGTCCGGGGTCACCGCGCGGAGGCTGTGGAACGCCAGTCCGAAGGCCTGGTCCGCCTCGCCGCCGGTCGCGGCGACCAGCGCCTCCGCCAGCCCCAGGTAATCCTCGGTCGGCAGGCAGAAGCGCCGCTGGCGCGGGCTCGGCGGCTGCCCGCCGAAGCCGGCGTGCTGGTAAAGCACCGGCAGGATCGTGACACCGATGCCGGTCGCCCGCGCCGCGGCCAGCACCCGGACGCTCAACTCCGCCGGGTCCGCGTAGCGTGCCCCCTCCGGATCGCGGTGCACGTAGTGGAACTCGCACACCGCGGTGTAGCCCGCTTTCAGCATCTCGATGTAAGCCTGCGCGGCGATCGCTTCCAGCGCGTCCGGATCCAGCCTGGCGGCCAGCCGGTACATCGCCTCGCGCCAGCTCCAGAAGCTGTCCTGGTCTCCCGCGCGGACCTCGGCGATACCCGCCATCGCGCGCTGGAACGCGTGGCTGTGCAGGTTCGGCATGCCCGGAATCACCGGCCCCGCCAGGCGCTCGGTTTCGGCGTCGGGCTCGGTGTCCGGGCATACCGCGCTCAGCGCGCCCAGCGGGTCCACCTCCAGCGTGACCCGGCTCAGCCAGCGCTCGCCGTCGAACAGCGCGGATGCGTGAAACTTCTCGCCCACCCCGTTATGCATTACCCTTTTTCGAGACCTCGCGCAGGGACCATGTTAGTCGATGCAGACAGGGACGAGTAAGAAGTGGAACCACCTGATCCTCAACGCCAACCTGGCCACGATGAGCGACAACGGCGAGCCGTACGGCGCGATCGAGCACGGCGCGCTGGCGATCTCGGGTCAGGACATCGCGTGGCTGGGCCCGGTGACGGACCTGCCCGGCGCGCCCCAGGAATGCGCGTTCGAGGTCCACTCGGCCGGCGGCCGCTGGCTGACCCCGGGCTTGATCGACTGTCACACCCATCTGATCTTCGCCGGCGATCGCGCGCTCGAGTTCGAGCAGCGCCTGGCCGGCATGAGCTACCAGCAGATCGCGGCGGCCGGTGGCGGCATCCTGAGCACCGTGCGCGCGACCCGCGCTGCCGGCGAGGACGAGCTGGTCGAGGACGCCACCCAGCGGCTGCGTCACTGGTTGTCCGAGGGGGTTACCACGGTCGA
>JBFJNB010000318.1:0-4121 GCA_041633655.1 Lysobacterales bacterium
CCGGGATCTCGCCCTCTCCGACGCCTACCAGCTCGCCGAACAGGACCTCGATTCCGGAAGCGACCATCTGCTCCAGGATCGTGGCAGCCTCCTCCCGAGCGCGGGCATGGGCCACAAACGCGGCCGGGGTCGCGTCCCAGATGAACGAGTCGGTGACCAAGCCGGTGCGGTACCCGCGCCTGCTCGCCGCCTCGAACAGGGTTTCCAGCGGATTGCCCGCGGCATCGACGCTGACCGCGCCGGATCGCGTCTCCCGCCCGGTGGCCAGCGCCGTGGCCGCGGCAGCCGAGTCGATGATCAGGCCCTCGGCCGGATGCGACTGGTGCCATCCATGGGCTTCGAATCGATCCCAGGCGGCCGCACCGCGCGGGCCGTGGTGCACCACCCGGGCGGCCGACAGGTGGGTGAAACCCAGGCCATCGGCCACGAAAATGATGATGCTTTCGGGTCTTTCGGCGCCGGGCGGAAGGACCTGGGGTTTGGATGGCACCGACGCGCCCACGGGCACGCCACCGTTGGTCGTGTGAATCACGGTCAGACCTGCGAGCCTGAACCCGAGCCACAACAGCGCCCACGCCGCAATCGCCGTGCCCACTACCAGCACCAAGGGCCTGACGCGGGGTGTTGACTTCGTCATTTGAAAGATTCCTCCGCCCGCCGGATGCAGGTTTCGCCCAAATGCATGATGGGTCGGGACGGCACGATGATCAACGGTTGTCCCGCCCGGTGCTGCTCGGCGTTATTCGCCGCCGCGCGTGAGTCGGCGGATCGAGAGGTTCCCGATCACGAGCTCTTCCTCGGTAACCCGCTCGACGAACTCCAGCGCCCGGCAGCGATGATGATCGGGACCGACCAGAAAGTGGGTCAGGCCGCTGTTCTCGAACAACTCCATCAGCGCCGCGTCGCCGCGCGAGCGGTGGAGCGCCTCCCGGAACAGGTGGTTGTGCCAGTTGTCGAGAAAAGGAACGCCCTCGAGTCCGGCGATGAACGGTCGCGTGAAAAAAGCCACCCGTGCCGACTCGCCGTACACCAGGTTCAGGTAATCCACTGCGATCTGGACCGGTTCCCGACGCTTCAGGTATTCGCGCTGCGCCTCGGGGTCGAACACGAGGTCGATCCTGAGGTCCCGGTGGGTCCAGCCGGCCGCGGACAGGTAGGTCAGGTTCAGCGCGACGGCCAGGACCGCGAACCCGACGCTGGCCCACCACGCGGGACGTTCGCGCCGCGCGAGGTCTCCCAGCATCGTGGCGATCAGCACGAAAAACAAAGGCAGGGCCGGATACACGTAACGCAGGTAGGCCATCTCCGAGAACACGGCCACGACGAACGCGAGCGAGACCAGGACCAGTACCAGCGCGAATCGGCGGCGAGCGGTCGCCGCGTGCAGGACCGCGAGCGGGAGCAGCACCAGCAGCGCGAACCCCGGCGCGCCGGGCGTCGCCTCGAGGTAGTCCCCGGATTGGAAGGTCGCCCGGTGCAGGGTGTCCCAGTCCAGCCCCTGGTGCCAGCGCGGGTCGCTGAACGCCCGCTCGGTGTCGTAATACGGCGACTGGAACACGTCGTTGGCGTAGGGAAAAACGGGATTGCCCGATACCAGCCACGCGTTGACGAACGGGAACGCGGCGCAGAGCGCGAGCGCAAGCACGAAAACCGCCGCGTTGCGGCCGCGGTCAGCGGCCGGGGTCACGAGCGCCCAGGTCATGATCGCCAGCGGCACCAGCAGGAATCCCACGGAGCCGAGCTTGGTCGCCAGCGCCGTGCCGAAGAACACCCCGGTCAGCAGGGCTTCGACCCGGCGCCGCTCCTCCAGGAACGCGAGCAGACTCAGCACGCCGCACAGCAGAAACGCGGCCTGGATGTTCTCGATGAACAGGCCGCCGGTTTCCTGGAACGCGAGCGGCGTGGAGACGAACAGCAGCGTCACGAGCAGCGCTGCCCCGCGGGTAGCGTGTCGCCGCCCCAGGCGATAAACCATGGCCGCCAGCATCAGCAGCCACAACAGATTGATCAGCTTCGCGGCCGCCTCGCCGCCCAGCATGTAGACCGTCGTGAACGACCAGTGCCCGCTCATCGGGATTACCGCCCACACGTGCCGGGCCACGTCGAACGACCAGCCTTGCGCGTTCTTTACCGCCGCGGGCAGCGCGAGGTGGTAGGCCAGCGCGTCGAAACTGACCTCGGGTAGCAGGACGACGCCCAGATTAAGGGCGAGCACGCCTGCGATGGCGGCGCGGACGGCACGCGCGCCCAGCGGCGGCGCCCGGTCGGGACGGAGGGTCGCGGCCAGATCCCCGAGTGCCGCCAGCGGAGCCGGGTGGAGCCAGAGCGGCAGAGCCAGTGCGATCAGATAGACCAGCGGCGTGTGGATCGAAAGCCACATGCTCGGTCCGACCACCAGGGCCACGATGGCGACGCCGAGAAACAGCGCCCGAATCGCATCCAGTCCCGGCTCGTAGCGGCAGCCGCCGCAGCGCCGGAGCACGGCGTCGCCGAGCAGGAAGCACGCGAGCGCGTAATAGGCCACCGCGAATACCGCCGCGGCGCCAGCGGCCGCGACGGTCGCGGTCAGCGCAATCGCCAAGTACGCGAGCAGCGCTCGGCGCGCCCAGAAGGTCTCGATCAGCACCGCGCCGAGCGCGAAATAGACCGCACCCTTGCGCAACCGCAGGATCGCCTGGTCGTCCCATGGAACGGCAAATCGGTCGATCGTGGCGAGCCAGAACAAACCGTCTGCGAGCCAGGCGAGCAGCACGACGAACGCCGCCCACCAGGCGATACGGATCAGGCTGTTCATGGTCGCATGCCTTTGCCTCCATTACGGCGATCGGTCGCGCGCTTTGGATCGCTGTCGCGATTGTGCCGCAATCAGGCGCCGATTGGGGAATCCGAATTGATCGCTTTAGCCGGCGCGCGCGATCGGAGGTCGGGGTTCGGATGACCCGGCAGGCTCAGTCTCGCAGCAGCGCGCGGCCGTTGATCACCAGCCGGGTCGGACGCGCCGGGTTCTCGCCGGGCGGCAGGTAGGCGTTGATCTGCCACACGCGTCCGTCGCGGTCGTTGAGGGTCAGCGTGAAGTTCTCGAACGTGTAGCGGCCGGAGCCCGCGCCCAGGGCCTGCCGCGCCTGGGCGTCGGACCATTGCGCGATCAGCGCATCGCCGTCCGGCTCGACCAGGTGCCAGGGCGAGCCGACCATGCGCAGGAAGCCATCGTGATCGGTGTAGCCGCCATCCGCTGTCAGCCGCAGCCGCGGGGCGTCCGGGTCGCGGAAGTCGGCCCGCGCGAACGTCCCGTCGATCCGGCCCGCGCCGCCAGCGTCCAGCCGGCGCCACGCCCGCCCGCGACCGTCGATCAGGTGTGCCCCGTCCACGGTGTAGCTCTCCTGGTAGCCGCCGCGGCGCACCGTGATCAACGAGCCCTGGCGGGTCCAGGTGCCCCACAGCACCGGCTGCTGGCTCCGTTCCCAGCCCAGGTCCGAGCCGAGGCCGCGAATCGGCAGGCGGCGGCGGTAGGTGCCGTCGGCGAACAAGACGTCGACCTCCTCGAAGTCGACGATCGCGTTGGCGGCCGCGTTGGCGGTCAAGCCATGGGCCAGGCCGAGGTAGACCTCGGCGGTGGGCATCGCCGACGCGGTCGCCGGCGTGCCGGGAGCCGCGGGCGCGGTCGACGGGGCGGCGGTGGCCAGGGGTTCGGTCAGGTCCTGGACGCTGGCGACCGCGTTCATGATGGGGCCCTGGTAGCGGTTGAACGTTGCGTCGCTGTTGGCCAGCGCCCAGAAGCGGGCGCGCTGACCCGAGCGGATCGCAACGGCGGTCAGCGCGGTGAAGCGGCTGCCGTTGAGTTCGGTCACCCCGACGCCGAGCTTGAAGGTCCAGCCGTTGTCGAACTGCTGGACCCGCGGGGTATCGACCGGCTCCCACGGGCCGAGGTCGGCCAGCGCCTGACGGTACTCGGCGTCGATGGTGGCTCCGGTCGGGCTAGCCGGTTCGACCAGCAGCAGCAGCGAATCGCTGCCATCGAGGTCGCCCGGAACCGCCGCGACCACGCCGCCGTCCACGGTGCGGCCCCAGTCCGGCGGAAGCTCCAGCCACGGCGCCAATTCGGGCTCGCTCCGTCCGACCCC
>JBFJNB010000319.1:0-4120 GCA_041633655.1 Lysobacterales bacterium
CGCGCGCCGCGAACAGCGCCGCCTCGTTGACCAGGTTGGCCAGATCGGCACCCGAGAACCCCGGGGTCGAGCGCGCCAGCACGCGCGCGTCGACGTTGGTCCCGTACGGCACCTTGCGCATGTGGACCTTGAGGATCTGCTCGCGCCCGCGCAGGTCCGGCAGCGGCACCACCACCTGACGGTCGAAGCGTCCCGGGCGCAGCAGCGCCGGGTCGAGCACGTCGGGACGGTTGGTCGCGGCGATCACGATGATGCCCTCGTTGCCCTCGAACCCGTCCATTTCGACCAGCAGCTGGTTCAGCGTCTGCTCGCGCTCGTCGTGGCCGCCGCCCAGGCCGGCGCCGCGGTGGCGACCGACGGCATCGATCTCGTCGATGAAGATGATGCACGGGGCGTGCTTTTTGGCCTGGTCGAACATGTCGCGCACCCGCGATGCGCCGACGCCGACGAACATCTCGACGAAATCAGAACCGGAAATCGTGAAAAACGGCACCTTCGCCTCGCCGGCGATGGCCTTGGCCAGCAGGGTCTTGCCGGTACCGGGCTGGCCGACCATGAGTACCCCGCGCGGAATCTTGCCGCCCAGGCGCTGGAACTTGCCCGGGTCTTTCAGAAAGTCGACCAGTTCGGTGACCTCCTGCTTGGCCTCTTCGACGCCGGCGACGTCGGCGAACGAGACCTTGACCTGGTCCTCGCCCTGCAGTCGCGCGCGCGATTTGCCGAAAGACATCGCGCCGCGGCCGCCCCCGCCGCCCTGCATCTGGCGCATGAAGAAGATCCACAGCCCGATCAGCAGCAGGAACGGGAACCAGGAGATGAAGATGTCGACCAGCAGCGAGCGCTGCTCCTGCGGCTTGACCGCGATCTCGACGTCGTTGTTCATCAGTTCGGTGACCAGGTATTCGTCCTCCGGGGCCGTGGTCACCATGACCCGCCCGTCCTTGGTTTCGAACGTGATCTGGGAAACGGCGCCGGCGGTCTGGATCAGGACCGACTTGACCTGGCCGGAGCGCACCAGTTGCAGAAACTCGGAATAGGTCGGCTCGCTCTGCGCCCCTGAACGCGGCGAAAACGTTTGGAACACGGACATCAGCACGACCGCGATGATGATCCAAAGCACCAGATTCTTCGCCATATCGTTTCTCAACCGCCTTCACCTCGTTTGCGCCCGGCGGGCGCTCCTTCCGCCGGCCCGGCCCGGGCAGGTTAGCATCCGCTAGCCGCGAAAGCCACGTGCCAAAATGTACATCTCCCGGCTCCGGGAGCGCGACGCCTTCGGCTTGATCACGCTCACCCGCTCGAACGCGAGCCGAACCGCGCCCAGAAAGGCGTCGAATCCCTCGCCCTGGAACACCTTGGTGAGCAGCGTGCCACCGGTGGTCAGCCAGCCGCTGGCAAAATCCAGCGCCAGCTCCGCCAGCGCCATCGAGCGCGGCGCATCGACCGCTTTCACTCCGCTTATATTGGGCGCCATGTCGGACATTACAAGATCCACCTTGGAACCGGCCAGCAGCGCTTCCAGTCGCTCGAGCGTCTCGGTCTCGGTGAAATCGCCCCGCAGGAATTCGACCCCCGGTAGCGGCGCCAGTTCCGACCGGTCCAGCGCGACCAGCCGCCCGCGGCCGTCCAGCCAGCCCGCCGCCAGTTGCGACCAGCCCCCGGGCGCTGCTCCCAGATCGACCACCAGCATGCCCGGCTTTACCAGCTGGTGGCGGTGCTGGAGCTCTTCCAGCTTGAACGCGGCGCGCGACCGCAAGCCCCGGGCCTGCGCCTGTCTGACGTGCGGATCGTCGAAGTGTTCCTTGAGCCACCGCCGGCTGCTCTTGCTGCGCGCCATGGCTCATTGTGGCCCCATTCGCGCCCGCGCGCGACCGCGAGGAGCGAAAATCGATTATGCTTCGACCGATGGCAGCGGAACTCGACAACCGACAGCTCAAGTACTTGCGGGGGCTCGGGCACGGGCTCAAGCCGGTGGTGATGGTCGGGCAGCGGGGGCTGACCGAGTCGGTGCTGGCCGAGATCGAGGGCGCACTCGAGCAGCACGAGCTGATCAAGGTGAAGCTGCGCGGCGACCGGGAGGCGCGTCTGGGCTGGATCGAGACGATCGCCGGTGAGACCGGCGCGATCCTGGTCAACCGGATCGGCCAGACCGGCTGCTTCTATCGCCGCCACCCCAAAAAACCCAAGCTCGCTCTCCCCCACGGAAAGCCATGAGCGGAGCATTGCGGCCCGAGACAAGCCAGGCGGAAAGCCGCGGGCGGTTTTGCCGCAGGCAAGAAGCGCGTGGATTTCCGCCGTTCGTCCTTTCCAGAGAACGTGAGCCATGGATCTGACCCTTAACCCCACCGGCGGCGTCAACGCGGTTACGTCCTTGAGTGCGGACGGCATCCGAATCGGTGAAACGCGCTATGCCGAAAGCCTGCTGGTCAGCGCCGAGCGCATCGAGCACCCGTGGCCGATTACCGCGGCGGACCAGCTCGACGCCGGCATCGCGCGCGAGCTGCTGGCCTGGGAACCCGAGGTGGTGATCGTCGGAACCGGCTCGCGGCTCGAGTTCCCGGGCGGGGAATTCGCCGCCACGCTGATGCAGGCGGGCGTCGGCGTCGAGGCGATGGACAACCGCGCCGCGTGTCGCACCTACAACGTGCTGATCGCGGATGGACGCAAGGCGCTGGCGGCGCTGATCCAGATCCCGGGCCGCTGACTCGTCCCGGGTTCCGGCTCAATCCAGCAGCGGGGTTTCGGTCACTCCTTCGGAATTGGAGATCTGCCGCAGCCGTCGCAGCGCCTGGATCTGAATCTGGCGGACCCGTTCGCGGGTGACGCCCAGGTCGTCGCCGACCTCGGCCAGGGTCTGGCTGTGGAAGCCGTGCAGGCCGAAGCGGCGCACGATGACCTCGCGCTCCCGGTCCGGGAGTTGCGCCAACCAGCGGTCGACCTGTTTGCCCAGGCGGGCATCGGCCAGCAGCACGCACGGGTCGGGGTTGTTTTCATCGGCGATCGCTTCCAGCAGCAGCCGGTCGCTGTCCTTGGCGGCCGGGCCGTCGATCGAGGTGGTGCGCTCGTTGAGGCAGAACAGGCGATCGATGTCGTCGACCGACTTGCCGAGGCGCTCGGCGATGTCCTCCTTGCTCGGACTGTAGTTCTCGGACTGGCCCAACTCGCGCACGACGCGCAGGTAGGCGGCGATGTCGCGGATCACGTGAATCGGCAGACGCACGGTCCGGGCCTGGTTCATCAACGCGCGCTCGACCGACTGGCGAATCCACCACGTGGCGTAGGTGGAAAATCGGAACCCGCGCTCGGGATCGAATTTCTCCACCGCGCGGATCAATCCGATGTTGCCCTCCTCGATCAGGTCCAGCAGCGGCAGCCCGCGGTTGACGTACTTGCGCGCGATGTTGACCACCAGTCTCAAGTTGGCCTCGATCATGCGGCGGCGGCCGTTTTCGTCACCGCCGCGCCATGCGCGCGCGTACGCGACCTCCTGCTCCGGGGTCAACAGGGCCGCCAGGCCGATCTCGTGCAAATAGATAGAGGTCGAATCCGCCGGCTCGCCCACGCGGCCCGGGCCGCGCCCCCTGAAACCCTTGAGTCCCTTGGACTTGTCCGGCTTGTTCGGCGCCGGCATCGTCTTCCCCTGTGGCTGTTGCTTCCGAGTCAAACCAAGCGCAGCCCAGGCTCGCGTTCGAGCGCACCCGGTGCTGAAAGGCCCATGTTAGCTCTTGTCTCTTAAATGTTTGTTAACGGGTTCGTCGATTTGGTTCAATTTCCGCCGCGGGGCAGGTAGCGCCGCGGATCGACCGGCTGGCCGTTCTTGCGAATCTCGAAGTGTAATTTCGGCCGGTCCGCGCCGCTGTCGCCCAGTTCCGCGATCGTGCTGCCGGCGCTGACCCGGTCGCCCTCGCCCACCAGGCGCCGGCGGTTGTGCGCGTAGGCGCTGAGAAACTCGTCGTCGTGCTTGATGATGATCAGTTCTCCGTACCCGACCAGCCCGACGCCGCTGTAAACGACCTCACCGTCCGCCGCCGCCATCACCGGCTGGCCCGGCTCGCCGGCAATGTCGATGCCGCGGTTTCGGCCGGAGGCAAACTCGCCGATGACCTCGCCGGCGGCCGGC
>JBFJNB010000320.1:0-4114 GCA_041633655.1 Lysobacterales bacterium
CACCAGCGCGGCGGTGATCAGAAACGCGGCCACCAGCCCGAGCGCCGCCGGCCAGCTGAGAAACGAGTTCATCGCGCGATGATAACCCAGTGCTCCGGCTTAGTCCGCGAGCGCGGCGTCCAGCGCGTCGCGCCAGCGCCGGTAGCGACGCCGAAACTCCGGGCTCGATTGCGGGCTGAAGCGCTCCTCGGGTCCGCTGGGCGGCCACTGCGCCGGCCGCCCGGCCAGCAGGTACGCGAGCCCGCGCGCGGTGGCCTCGGTGACGGTCGGGCGCACTACCTCGATTCCGCTCAGATCAGCCAGCCGCTGGCACAGCGGATCCAGCGTGGCGAGACCGCCGGTCGCGACCAGGCGCCGCGGTTGCGCGGCAAAGCGAGCGAACGCCTCCAGGTTGACCGCGAGCAGGAACACGACGCTCTCCAGCACCGCGACCAGCTTCTGCCAGTCCTCGCCGTCGCCGATGAATCGGCTTGGGAAATCGGCCACCCAGTAAGGCGAACCGAGCCCGGACACGCCGTTGAGGAACAGCGGCGCCGCGCCGCCGCGCTCGAGCCACTCGGCGCTGCGCGAGTGTACCGTCTCCAGCGCGATCCCGAGCTGCCCGGCGATCTCGGTCACCGCCCCACCGGCGCCGTTGACGGTGCCCTCGAGCACGTAGCAGGCGCGCTCATCGTCCTGGTAGACGACGCTCGCGAGCAGGCCCGGCGCGCTCGGGGGCTCATCACCGGCCACCTGTTGCACGAACGCCCCGGTGCCGAGGTTGACGAACGCGGTCTCCGCGCTCGGCTCGCCGAGCGCATACAGCGCCGCTGACTGGTCTCCGGTCAGGATCGTGAGCGGCACCGGATGATCACCGACGCGCAGGGTGCCGTAGGGATGGCTGCTGGGCACCGAGCGCGGCAGCGGCGCGCGCGGAATCCCGAACAGCGCCAGCAGTTCGTCCGACCAGTCGCGCTGCCGGTAGTCCCACAGCAGGGTGCGCGCCGCGTTGGCTGGATCGACCAGCAGCGGGCGTTCGGCCAGCAGCGCGAAGGCGAGATAAGCCGCCAGCGGGCCCAACGCGAGATTCTCAGCCCGGGCGGCCTCGCCGACCGCGGGCAGGTGCTCCAGGCACCAGCGAAATTTGCTGGCGCCATAGTGCGGCGACAGCACCAGCCCGGTGATGTCATGCACTCGCTCGGCGGCGGGCTCGAATCCTCGCAGCCAGGCCGCCGCGCGCCTGTCGCGCCAGGAGATGACCGGCGACAATGGCCGACCCGAAACCGGTTCCCAGCAGACGATGTTGGAGCGCTGGGTCGCGAGCCCGGCTGAGCGCAGGCGCCGTGTATCGGCGCCGAGATCCCCCGCGATCCGCCCCATGGCTTGCTCGACCGAGGCCACCAGCGCGATCGGATCGTGCTCGACCCAGTCCGCGCGCGGCTCGCTCGTCCCGATCTCGGCGAAGGCCTCGGTTCGGATCGCGCCGCCGGCGTCGAATACGATCGCGCGCGAGGCGTGCCCGCCCTGATCGATCGCCAGGTACAGCTCGGAATTCATGGCGGCGCAAGCGGCAGCTCGCGGGTGTCGGCGCGGGGCCGCCGTTGCGGCAGCGCGGACTGGATCCGGGCCAGGATCTTGGCCGCGGTCGCCCGGTAGGTGGTCAGCTTGCCGCCGTAGACGCTGAGCACCCGCGGGGGCCCCTCGGCGGGACCGCGGTCCGAATCCAGGATCGTCTCGCGCGAGCGGTGGAAGGCATGGCCGGCACCCGACGGCAGCACCCGCAGGCCAGCGAACGCCGCCACGACATCGTCGGCGCGCAGGTCGCGGTGGGCCGGGAAATAGCGCTTCAACACGTTGAGGAGATAGCTGATCTCGGGGCGCAGCGGGGCCACGTAGTCCGGATGGCGGCGATAGCGGGTCTCGGTGGTGCCGACCAGGATCCGCTCCCGCCAGGGCATCACGAAAACCGCGCGCCCGTCGCGCGGGCTCTCGACGTAGTAGATCCCGTGCGCCAGCCGGCCGGGTACGACGATGTGGGTGCCGGCCACCAGTTCGATCGGGCGTGGGGTCAGGGCCGGACGGATCCGGTACACGACCCGGTCCACCCAGGGCCCGGCGGCGTTGACCAGCACGGTGGCGCCGACCGAGCGCTCGTGCCCGTCCTGACGGTAATCGACCTGGCTGCCACCCTCATTGAGCGTCGCGCCGACGAACTGGGCCGGGCAGGCCAGCTCGGCGCCGAGCCGCTGCGCCGAGGAGATCACCGCCCGGGTCAGCAGCGCATCGTCGGTCTGGGCGTCGCGGTAGCGAAACACGGCGCGCAGCCCCTCGGTGGTCAGCCCGTCGAGTTCGTCCCAGCGCGCGCGGGGCAGGCTTTGGAAGGTCGCGCTCCGGTCCCCGCCGGAGAGCGCGAAGTAAAGGCTCAGGCCGGCGCGCACCACCCACGGCCCGCGCCGGGTCGCCGCGTAAATCGGGATGTTGAAGTCCCTCAACGCGACCAGGTCGGGCGCCAGCTTCAGCAGCAGCGCGCGCTCGGCCAGGCTTTCGCGCACCAGCCCCCATTGCCAGCTTTCCAGGTAGCGCAGGCCGCCGTGGATCAGCTTGCTCGAGGCGCTGGAGGTGCCCGCCGCGATGCCGGTTTTTTCCAGCACCAGCACCGAGTGACCGGCCGCCGCGGCCGCCTGCGCGACCCCGGCCCCGTTGATCCCGGCGCCGACGACGACCACGTCGTAGCGGGCCCCGTTGGGGTCAGCCACCGGGAACCTCCGCGCGCACCGGGGCCCCCAGCGCGGCCACCATCTCGGCCACCGCCATCGTTTCGATCAGCGCGACCCCGCGGCGCGCCAGCCGCCGCGCCAGCTCGGGATCGGTGACCTCGTAGCAAGCCCAGCGCCAGGGACCTGGCCACAGCGCCGCGGGCGCGGGCGGCAGGCGCAGGTGGTTGACGAACAGATATTGCGGCTCCAGCGCGTCGGCGACCCGCCGGCTGGGCTCGTCCCAGGCGCGCAGCACCCAGCCGATCTCGCAGCCGGCGATCCGACGGGCCGCGGCGACCGCTTCGGCATTGAACGAGATCACCACCGACCGCTCGAGTTCGGGCGCGAGATCCTCGAGCACCCGTGCGACCGTGGTCTCGAGGCCGAACGCGGCCAGGCTGTGACGCTTGATTTCGACGAAGGCGCGCACCCCGGGCCAGCCCCCGAGCGCGGCGACCGCCTGCGTCAGCAGCGGCAACCGTTCTCCGTCGAACGCGCCCCCGAAGCGGTTCGGCTCGCCGACCCCGATCCCGGCCGCGCTCGCCGCGTCGAGTTTCAGAATCGACTCCGGGCGCCCGGCAGTGCGCGCGAGCGTCGGATCGTGCAGCAGCACCGGCACCCGGTCGCGGGTCAACTGCACGTCGAATTCGAGCCACCGCGCGCCGGCCTCGACCGCGGCGGCCAGCGCCGCCAGCGTATTTTCGGGAAAGCGCGCGGCGTACCCCCGATGGGCGATCAGTTGCGGTGGCTCCAGCGGCTCCCGGTCGCCTTCGGGGGTGGCCGAGTGGTCGGCCGGGGGTTCGTTCATCGATCGAGTATCCGCGATGACAGAAACGCAGTCTACCCTCTATCGCCGGGCAGAAAACACGCGCCAAAGCCGCTGCGGGACGGGATTCTGAGCACGTTTCCGGGCTCGCTTGACGCTTGGCGAATGCTCCAATAGACTCGAATGGACTTGCCAAGACAGCGCGGCTTGCGAGGAACGCAAGGGGGAGCGTAGGTGAAGGTCGCGGCTGTTACCCCCCTGATGACTTGGACCCGTCGTCTTTGGCATGCAGCACACTCCCGGCTCCGGTAGTCCACGATGCCCAGCATCACCGGCAGCTCATCAGCGCGGAGGCAAGAATCGATGACTCGACTCAGCACGTTCACCGCGGCGGTCGCCGCCTCTTTTTGTCTTTTTCTCACCGGCTGCGACAAGCCCGAGTCCGGCAAGGTCCTGGACGAGGCGATGCAGGTGGGGCGCTCTGCCGACAGCCTGCCCGGATCCGATGACGACTACATGGGTGACATGGACTACGGCGTGACCCGCAATCCGGAGCTGGTGCGCCATCGGCTCGACCCGTACGTGCCCGGAATCAGCGCCGCCGACGCGGTCA
>JBFJNB010000321.1:0-4085 GCA_041633655.1 Lysobacterales bacterium
GAACAGGGCGCGGCGGTCGACCTGCGCGTGCTGCCGCCGCCATGGCGCACCCGTTGGGCCGCCGGCGTCTACGCGATCACCGCGGCCGGATTGATACTCGCTGTGGTGATGGCCTATCGCGCGCGACTGCGCCGGCGCCACGAGCTGGAGCGAGCGCGCGAGCGCCAAAGCTGGGCCGAGACCCAGCGCGACATGACCCTGTCGCTGACCTCGACGCTGGACATCGAGGAGATCCTGAAGCGCCTGTTGAAGGGTCTGTCCGAGGTGGTCCCGTCGGACAAGTCGCTGGTCAGCATCGATCGCGAGGGGCTGCCACGGCGCCAGGTCCATTGGGGCTTTCGCGAGGAGGACCTGCCGAGCTTCCGCCAGGTCCGCGACGACATCCAGCGCTACTCCAAGAACTCGCTCAACGAGCCGATGACCCTGTCGGCGATGGGCGCCCTGGGGAGCACGATCACGGTGCCGGTGATGGCCGGCGAGGAAGTGCTCGGCATCGTGCTCCTGATCCGCCGCGACGGGGAGCAGTACGTCGAGCGCGACCGGCTGATGGCCGGCAGCTACGCGCGCCAGGCCGGCATCGCGCTGGAGAACGCGCGCCTGTTCCGCGAAGTCCGCAAGCTGGCCGACGAAGCCGAATCGGCCAACCGCGCCAAGTCGGATTTCCTGGCCAAGATGAGCCACGAGATCCGCACCCCGATGAACGGCGTGCTGGGGATGACCGAGCTGCTGCTGGAGACCGAGCTGACCGCGACCCAGCGCAACTACGCCCAGGCGGTGGAGGATTCCGGCAAGGTCCTGCTCAATATCATCAACGACATCCTGGACCTGTCCAAGATCGAGGCCGGCAAGCTGGACCTGGAGCGCATCGAGATCCAACTCGGACCGCTGCTGGAGGAAACCGTCAAGCTGTTCAGCGCCAACGCGGCCAAGAAGGGGCTGGAGTTCGGTTACGTGATCCAGCCCGAGGTGCCCCGGCAGATGCTCGGAGACCCGGTTCGGATCCGCCAGGTGTTGATGAACCTGATCAACAACGCGTTGAAGTTTACCGAGCACGGTCGGGTCCGCATCGACGTGGCCCCGGGGACCGGCAGCACGATCCGGTTCGTGGTCAAGGACTCAGGGATCGGCATGGAAAGCGAGGCTCACGGGCAACTGTTTCAGCCGTTCACCCAGGCCGATCAGTCCACCAGCCGCCGCTACGGCGGTACCGGTCTGGGTCTGGCGATCTGCAAGCAGTTGGTCGAGCGGATGGGGGGCACCATCGACGCGGTCACCAAGGCCGGTCACGGAAGCCTGTTCTGGTTCGAGCTGCCCCGGGAGCCGGTCCCGGACGCGGTGGCGCCGCGGCTGCCGGGCAGCGAATGGCTGGAATCCGGCTTCGTGCTGATCGCGATGCGCGCGTCGATCGCGCGCGATGCGATCGTCGCCTCGCTGACCCAATACGGCGTCGCCACCCGGGTGTCGACGGCGACCCCGGACGCGCCGCTGCCGACCGAGCGCCCGGCCCTGGTCATCGCCCAGCCGGGCGCCTGGAACCCGGCGCTGAGCGAGGGCCTGGCCGATCCCGAGCGGCCGCTGCCGCTGATCTGGGTGGTCGAAGCGCGCCTGCCGGACGTGCCGGCGCTGCCGCCAGGGCTCAACGAGGCAGCCAGCCCGCTGCCGGTGCCGGTGTTCGAATCGGAGCTGATGCTGCGCCTGATCGAGGTGGCCGCCGGCAAGCCCGCGACGCCGGGCCTGGCCGCGGCCACCGCGGACAACCGCGTATGCCGCGTTCTCGTGGTCGAGGACAACCCGATGAATCAGGCGGTGATCCTGGACATGCTCGATGGCCTCGGCCATACCGCGGACCTGGTCGACAGCGGCCGTGAATGCCTGGCCCGGCTGGGCAACGGCCGCTACGACCTGATCCTGATGGACTGCGACCTGCCCGACCAGGACGGTCTGGAGGTCACGCGCGCGATCCGCGGCGATGCGCGCGTGGCGACGATTCCGATCGTCGCGCTGACCGCGCACGCCGGACGCCAGTACCGCGAGCGCTGCCTGGCCGCCGGAATGGACGATTTCGCCGACAAGCCGATCAACAAAGAGCGCCTGCGCGCGGTCATCGAGCGGGTGCTGGAGGCGGTGCCGGGTTAGCAGATGGGCGTTTCGGGCTTGCCGCGACGGCTTAGTTCGTGGACCGCCTCGACCAGGACGCCGACCCGGTCCGGGTCCATGTCGGGGGCCAGGCCGTGACCGAGGTTGAACACGTGCCCCGGGGAATCACCGAAGCTCTTCAGTGTTTCCGCGACCGCTGCCCGGATCGATTCCGGCGATGAATACAGTGCGGCCGGATCGAGGTTTCCCTGCAGCGCCACCCGATCGCCGGTCAGCGCGCGAGCCTCGGCGAGGTCCACGGTCCAGTCCACCCCGAGGGCGTCGCAACCGCTCGAGGCCATTTCTTTGAGCCGGCTGCCGGCACCCTTGGTGAACAGGATCGCGGGCACCCGATCCTTGCCCTCGCCGCGCGAGAGTCCGGCCACGATCCGGCTCATGTATTGAAGCGAGAAGTCCCGATACTGCGCCGGGGTCAGCACGCCGCCCCAGGTGTCGAAGACCATGACCGCCTGCGCCCCGGCGGCGATCTGGGCGTTCAGGTAGTCGGTGACCGTCGCGGCCAGCAGCGCCAGCAGTCGGTGCGCGGCGGCCGGTTCGTCCCAGAGCAGCCGCTTCGAGCGCGCGAAGGTGCGGGTGCTGCGGCCCTCGATCATGTAGGTGGCCAGCGTCCACGGGCTGCCGGAGAATCCGATCAGCGGGACGCGGCCGGCAAGCTCGCGCCGGATGCGCGCCACCGCGTCGACCACGTAGCGCAGGCTGCGATCGACGTCGGGGGCCGTCAGGGCGTCGATGTCGGCGGTGGTCTTGAGCGGGCGCTCGAAGCGCGGGCCCTCGCCGGTCGAAAAGTAAAGGCCCAGCCCCATCGCATCGGGGATGGTCAGGATATCGGAAAACAGGATCGCCGCGTCGAGCGGGAACCGCCTGAGCGGCTGCATGGTGGCCTCGCAGGCAAGCTCCGGATTGCGGCACAGGTTCATGAAATCGCCGGCCTCGGCCCGCAACCGGCGGTATTCGGGCAGATAACGGCCGGCCTGGCGCATCAGCCAGACGGGCGTGTACTCGGTCGGCTGGCGCCGCAGCGCGCGCAGCAGGGTGTCATTTTTCATGTTCATGGATTCTCTTCACCATCCAGGCGCTCGATCAGCGGTCCGACCCGTCGCACCCAGGGCGAGCGGATCGAGCCCGGCAGCGCATCCCGGTCCGTCTGGGCGCCCTCCAGCGTCGGGTACCAGCCCCACAGCAGCAGCCAGCGCGGCCCCGCGCCCTCGTCGACGCGGATCCGGTAGACGCGAGTCGGATCCAGAGAGTGATGGCGCAGAAAGCGCTCGATCAGCGCGGCGTCGCGCAGGCTGGTCAATTGCACCGTGTAGCCTTCGGCCGCCAGGGCGCGGAACTCATCGGCGGGGCGTCCCGGCGGCGGGACCGCCACCGCGCCAGGGCTGTCGACGGGAGCCGCACGCGATCGCGGCCTCACCGGTTCGGAAGCCGGCTCGGGTTCCGCCCGGGTCACGCTCGGTGCCGGGGCCGGTGGTGTCGTGACCGCGACCTCGGGCTCGGCTTCCGGCTCGGGGGTAACCGGGTTGCTCGGCGCCGGATCCAGTGCCGGTTCGGACTCGCTTGCGGCGATCCGGGGCGCCGGCGCGGGCTCGGAATCGACCGCGGCAATCGGCGCGGTGACCTCCGGTGCCGGCTCATCCGGCAAGCTGGCCGCCGGCCCGTCCGCGGCCAGCAGCATCCGCGGCGGCTGGTCGAACCGGTCCGCGCGGATCACCTGCGGGCGCACCGAACGCACCACCCCGGGGAGCCCGTTGACGGCGCGGGCGGCCTGGTCCGCGGACGCGAACGCGCCCCACAGGATCAACTGGCGGGGGGTGCCGTCCTCGTCGATCTCGACGTAGCGGACGAGAGTCGGATCCAGGCCGTAGTTTTCGACGAAGCCCGCGATCTCCTCGACCCGCGAGACGCTTGCGATCTTCAGCGCGAACGGC
>JBFJNB010000322.1:0-4068 GCA_041633655.1 Lysobacterales bacterium
CCCCGGCTCGGCCCGGCGACCCGTAACCGGTTCGTAACCGAGTGCCTTGGCGATGCGCCAGCGTCCCGCGGCGGAGGCCAGATCGCCGGCCTCGCGCCCCTCGCGGTTGCGTACGTGCGGATCGGCGCCCATCGCCAACAGCAGGCGCACGGTCTCTGCATTGGCGCGACGCGACGAAACCGCTACCAGCAGCGCGGTGCGCCCCGGTTTGTCGCGATAACCGGTGTCGGGGTGCCAGAACACCAACTGCTCCAGCACCGCATTGGCGCCGGAGCGTGCCGCTTCCATCAGCGCGGTGTTGCCGAAATCGTCGCGCGCATTGATGTCGGCGCCGGACTTGAGCAGCAGCTCGGCGATTTTCGCATTGCCCTTCATCGCCGCGCCCATCAGCGCGGTACGCCCGAGCTTGCCGCGGAAGTTGACCTCGGCGCCGCACCGGATCAGCGTCTCGGCGCCCGCCCGGTCGTCCTGTCCGAGCATCGCCGCGGCGTGCAGCGGCGGGATCCCATGGCCCGGATTCAGTTCCGCGCCGTGATCGATCAGCAGTTCCGCCAGCGGCCAGTGACCCGACGCGGCCGCGGCCGCGAGCGGCCCCAGGTGATCGTCGTTATCGTGGGTCAGCTCGGCCCCGTGCTCGAGCAGCAGCCGGGCGGCGACCGCATCGCCCAGATAGCAGGCATGGTGCAGCGGCGAGTTCGACTCGGCGTCGGTGTGGTTGACCGACGCGCCGTGCTCGATCATCGAGCGCATCGCCTCCAGCCGCTCGGGCTGTTGCCCGCGCACGCAGGCCACCAACGGGACGCTGCCGTGTTCGTTGATCCGGCTCAAGTCGGTGCCGGCGTCCAGCTGCTGCTTCAGGCGGTCCAGGTCGGACGCGGCCGCGGCCTGCATCAACGGGTGCTCGAAGTTCTGATTGCGATAGCGCAGCGAGGGTCTCATCGGACTTCGTTGGGGTCGTTCATCCTAGTGGCCTGTAACACCCAAACTTGCGACCGGAACGGTTGCGCGTTCGCTGAAGTTTACCCGAAACGGCCATCGGATTTTGGTCCGGGGTCGCAAAACCGGACGTCGCGGGAGCCGTCTGCGATCACCGTCGCGCGACTTCGACCCCGCGCCCCTCGACCCGTGTGGTCTACTCGCTGGCCCCGTTCGGGGTCGCCTCGATCGTCGCCATCCTGCTGCTGCACTGGCATTGCGGTTCCCTTTGTGCCCCGCGGTGACCAAAATAGCCGGCAGCTAAGCTTATCAGAACCACCACGATGGACGACCAACCCGAACCGACCGACGGTCGCTGGGAACTGCTGCGCGACGTGGCCAGGTTTCAGCTCAAACTGCTGATGGACGGCCTGCGCGACCTGCTGATGAGTCCGGTCAGCCTGGTCGCGGCGGTGGCCGGGCTGCTGCTGGAGCCGCGCCATCCGCGGCGTTATTTCGAGCGCGCGCTGGGTTTCGGCCGCCGCACCGAGGAGTGGATCAACCTGTTCGATCGTGCCCAACGGCCCGAGGACACCGGCGTGGACGAGCTGTTCCAGCGGCTGGAAGCGCGGCTGATCGAACAATACCAGCGGGGTGGGGTTACCTCCGGCGCCATGCAGGCCATCGATACCTCGCTGGACCGCCTGCATCAGGCCATCGACGCGATGCGGCGCCGGGCCGCGGGCCGCACCGCGGCCGCGATGGATCAGCCGACCGACGACGCCGGGGCCTGATTGCCGACCGGACCCTCGAGCAGGATCCGGCGGGCCTGGTCGTCGTCGAGCGACTGGCCGATCAGGTAACCCTGGGCGTAGTCGCAGCCCAGTTGGGCCACGTAGTCGAGCTGCTCCTGTCGTTCGATCCCCTCGACGACGATCTTCAGGCCCAAGCCCCGCAGCAGCGACACGATGCCGCGCAGCAGCTCGACGCTGCGCTGGTCCTCGCTCAGCGGGCGCACGAACGCCTGATCGATCTTGGCGTAGTCCACGGCCAGGCGGTAGATCGTCGCCAGACTGGAGTAGCCGGTGCCGAAGTCGTCCAGCGAGACCTGGAATCCGAGTTCGTGCGCGTGCGCGATCCAGGCGTCGGTCAGGGTCAGGTCCAGGGCCAGGGTCTCGGTGATCTCGAGCTTGATCGAAGCGCGGTCGATGCCGTGGCGGTCGGTGATCTGCGCGGCCTGCTCGATGAACCGGCGGTCGGCGATCTGGCGGCCGGAGACGTTGATGCTCATGAACGGCGGTGGGCCGGCGCCGGCGCGCAGGCGCTGCAGCTCCGCCAGTTGCCGGCACGCGGCCTCGAACACGTAGAGCCCAACCGGGACGATCAGGCTGGTTTCCTCGGCCAGCGTGATGAACAGCCCCGGAGAAATCTGGCCGCGGGTGGGGTGGCGCCAGCGGGTCAGCGCTTCGAAACCGGCGACCTCGCCGCGCGCGATGTCCAGCAGCGGCTGATAGAACACCCGCAACTGCTGCTGCTTCAACGCCTCTTTCAGCTCCGCCTCGAGCCGGATCTTGTCGATCCCGTGGCGGATGTACTCGCCGACCACGTCCTCGGAAAAAAGCTCCTCGTCGCGCTCGATCAGGCCGATGTCGCCCTTGACCTTGTTCAGCCCGCTGCGGTAGCGATCGAGCAGGATCTTGACCAGCAGTTTCAGGATCGGATCGGCCTGGGCGATCCGCTCGGTGAGCTGGTTGCGGGTGACCACCATCAGCCGCGTTTCCTTCAGAGCGACCGCGGTGGCGGTGCGCGGGGAGCTGTCGATGACCCCCATCTCGCCGACGATCTCGCCGGCCGTGAGCCGGCAGATGATCACTTGCTGGCCCTCGGAATGGGTGGAGATCTCGAGCGCGCCGCTTTCGATGATGTAGGCGCAGTCGGCCTGATCGCCCTCCCGGAACAGGACCTCGTCGGAACTCAACACACGCGTGTTTGCCTGCTCGTTCATCTGCTGCTCCCTGAACCTTCAGTCTAAACCATCGAGCGGTACGGCGCTGCTATAGTGTTGGACCGGCGATCGTGGAGAACACGGTTGGCAAAGCGCGGATCGAACGACGGGGAGCGGCGCTGGCGCTGTTTCTGGGCGGCGCTGATGGATGCCGGCTCCGAGCGCCGGCTTACCAAGGCGGTCGCGCGTCTCCGCACCCGGGGCGCCTGCGGACTGCGCTGGACGCCGCGCCAGAACTGGCACCTGACCCTGCATTTCCTGGGTCCCACCGACGCCGCGCAGATCTCCGCGATGAGCGCGGCGCTCGAGCGGTGCACGCTAGAGGTGCCGATCGCGCTCCCGCTGCGCGGGATCGGCCCGTTCCCGCGGATTCGGCCGCGCACGCTGGCGGCGCTGCTCGACACCCCGGCGGTGCTGCTGGAATGGGTCCGGTACCTGCGGGACGCGGCCGCCGATGTCGGGCTGGCGCCGGAAGCGCGAGCCTATCGTGCCCACCTGACCGTGGCGCGGCCGCAGCGCGGCAGCCGTCCCCGATATCCGGCCGTGGAGCTTAACGGGGAACTGCGCTTCGATCGCGTCGCGCTGATGCGCAGCGACCTGGTCGAGGGCGGCGTGGTCTACACCCCGCTGGCGGGCAACCCGTCGACCACCGCGGGACTGGCAGGAGACCCCGGGAGGGAATCATGACCTGGATCGAAATCGTCGAACCCGAGAACGCGGACCAAAGGCTGGCGGCGCTGTATCGCCGGGTGGCCGGTCCCGGCGGCCAGATCGACAATATCCTGAGGGCGCACAGCCTGCGCCCGCACACGCTGGAAGGGCACCTGGCGCTGTACAAGAACGTGCTCCACCACTCGGCCAACGCGCTGCCGAAATGGCTGCTGGAAGCCCTCGGCGTCTATGCCAGCCAGCTCAACGGCTGCGATTACTGCGTGGCCCACCACCGCGAGGGCATGCGCCGCGCGGTGGGCGCCGACGAGCACGCCGCCGCGATTCTGGCGGCGCTCGACGACGGCGGCCCGGACGCCGCGCTGGAGGCGCGCCTGGAACCCCTGTTCGCCTACGCGCGCCGACTGACGCTGGACCCGGCGGCGGTGGGCCGGGACCTGATCGAGGCGATGCGCGCGGCCGGCTGGAGCGATGGCGAG
>JBFJNB010000323.1:0-4060 GCA_041633655.1 Lysobacterales bacterium
ACGTGTGCCGGCGGTTGCCGGAGTCGAACGGCGACTTGCGCACCAGCCGGTGGACCCCGGTCTCGGTGCGCGCCCACCCGTAGGCGTAGTCGCCCTCGACGTGCACCGTCGCGCTCTTGATCCCGGCCACCTCGCCGGGTGAGCATTCGATCAGCTCGGCTGACCAGCCGCGCCGCTCGCACCAGCGCAGATACATCCGCAGCAGCATCTCGGCCCAGTCCTGCGCCTCGGTCCCGCCGGAGCCCGCCTGCACGTCCAGATACGCGTTGCACGGGTCCATTTCACCGGCGAACATGCGCTGAAACTCGAGCTCGGCGACTTCCGCCTCCAGCTTGGCCGCGTCGACCTCGATCGCCTCGAGCGTTGCCGCGTCTTCCTCCTCGGCGGCCAGCTCCAGCAGCTCCAGCGCCTCGGCGGTGCCGCCCCGGATTCCGTCCAGTCCGCGGATCACCTGCTCGAGCTGGGCCCGCTCGCGCCCCAGCGCCTGGGCCCGCGCCTGGTCCGACCAGACCTCTGGGTGCTCCAGCTCGGCGTTCACTTCCTCGAGGCGTTCGCGCTTGGCAGCGTAGTCAAAGGTACCCCCTGAGGGCGTCCTCGCGCCCGGCCACGTCTTCCAGCAGTACGCGTATCTGATTGATCTCCATCGCTCGTCTCGGTGCTCGAAAAAGGGGCAATGGTAGCCGCCGGCCCGGGCCGTCACAACACGTGGCGCACCAGCAATTGCGGACTGCGCCGGCCCCGGTACTCGTTGACCGTCAGATGGTACAGCAGCCGGATCCGTTCGCGAGCGCCTTCGAAATCCTCGGCGCGGCGGCGAAACGCGATCGCCTCGACCGCCGCCCCACCCCGTTCGTGGGTCACCAGCAGCCTGACGTGCTCGGTCCCGACCGGGCGCAGTTCCTCGATCGCGAAGAAATCGTCGAACAGCGGCTCCGGAAACCCCTGCCCCCAGGGACCGGCCCGGGCCAGCGAGTCGGCCAGCTCCAGGGTGATCTCAGCCGGCGCCAGGCCGCCGTCGGTCAGCACCACCTTGCCCAGCGTCTCGGGGTCCAGGCGCTCGGCCGCGACGGCCTCGAACGCGTCGCAAAACTCATCCAGGCGCTCCCGCTCCAGGCTCAGGCCCGCCGCCATCGCATGCCCGCCGTAGCGCCCGATCAGGTCGGGCGCGCGCGCCTCGACCGCGGCCAGCGCGTCGCGGATGTGAAAGCCGGCAATCGAGCGCGCCGAGCCCTTCAGTTCGTCGGCCCCCGGCGCGGCGGGCGCGAACGCGATCACCGGCAGATGGTAGCGGTCCTTGAGCCGCGCGGCGATCAGCCCGACCACGCCCTGGTGCCAGTCCGGCTCGAACAGGGTCAGCGAGCGGCGGTCCTGCCGCTCGGCGCCGGTGGCCAGCCCGGCGACGATCGCCTCGGCCTGTTCCTGCATTTCGCCCTGCAGCGCCTGCCGCTGGCGGTTCAAATCGTCCAGCCGTGCCGCCGCGACCCGGGCCCGCTCCGGACTGGACTCCAGCAGACAGTCGATCCCCAGGCGCATGTCGCTCAGGCGCCCGGCCGCGTTCAGGCGCGGGGCGACCGCGTAGCCGAGGTCGGCGGCATTGGTGCGCCCGGCGTCGCGACCGGCCACTTCCAGCAGCGCCGCGATGCCGGGCCGGCAGCGCCGCGCGCGAATCCGCTTGAGCCCCTGCGCGACCAGCACCCGGTTGTTCAAGTCCAGGCGCACCAGGTCGGCCACGGTTCCGACCGCGACCAGGTCGAGCCAGTCCGCCAGCCGCGGCGCCCGCCGGGTTCGACCGAACCATCCGTGCGCCGTGAGGCGCGCACGCACCGCGGCCAGCACATAGAACATCACTCCGACCCCGGCCAGGTGCTTGCTCGGGAACGCATCCCCGTCGAGATTCGGATTGACGATCGCGTCGGCCGGCGGCAACGCGGGGCCGGGCACGTGGTGGTCGGTGATCAGCACCCGGGCGCCGGCCTCCCGCGCCGCCGCGACCCCGCGCAGGCTGGCGATGCCGTTGTCCACGGTGATGATCAGGTCGGCCGGGCGCGGGCCGAGGCTTGCGACCAGCTCGGGGCTGAGCCCGTAGCCGAACCGGAACCGGTCGGGCACCCGGTAGTCCACCCGGCGGGCGCCGAGCGCGCGCAGCACCTCGACCGCGAGCGCGGTCCCGGTGGCGCCATCGGCGTCGTAGTCGCCGACGATCAGAATCCGCTGATCTGTGCTGACTGCTTCGGCCAGCAACTCTGCTGCCGCGTCCAGCCCGCCCAGGCCCTTCGGCGGCAGCAGCGCGTCGACCCGGTAGCGCAGGTCGCCGTCGCCGGCGACTCCGCGCGCCAGGTAAACGCGCTTCAAAACCGGATGAAGTTTATCCGATAGTGATTTGTTTTTATTGGATATTTCGCGCCGTTTGACGACGACATCGGGGTTCACGCGTAACGTACGCTGAGGATTTCGTACTCGCGCGCGCCGCTCGGCGCCTCGACGGCGATCTCGTCGCCCACTTCCTTGCCGATCAGCGCACGCGCGATCGGCGAACTGACCGAGATCAGCCCCTGCTGGATGTCCGACTCCAGGTCGCCGACGATCTGGTAGCTCACGGTGTTGCCCGATTCGACCTCGGCCAGTTCGACCGTGGCTCCGAACACCACCCGCGAACCCGGGTCGAGCCGCGCCACGTCGATGACCTGGGCCCGCGACAGCGAGTTCTCGAGTTCCTTGATCCGGCCCTCGGTGAAGCCCTGCTGCTCGCGCGCGGCGTGATACTCGGCGTTTTCGCGCAGGTCACCGTGCGCGCGCGCCTCGGCGATCGCGGCGATGATCTGCGGCCGCGCAACGGTCTTCAGGTGTGCCAGCTCCTGGCGCAGGCGCTCGGCGCCGGCCTTGGTCAGCGGCGGCCTGTTCATCTCGTTCCTGTTTTCGCAATTGAATTCATAGCCAGCGGGATCACCTGCGCTAATGCAGTTCCTGGTGCAGTTCAGCCAGCGGGTTGACGGTCATTTTCTCCAGGTAATCGAGCGCATGCAACGTCGCCCGGGCACCGGCCACCGTGGTCGAATAGTTGACCCGGTGGTTCAGCGCCTCGCGCCGGATCGAATACGAATCGTGGATCGCCCGGCGCCCCTCGGTGGTGTTGATGATGAAATGGATCTCGTCGTTCTTGATCAGGTCGACCACGTGCGGGCGGCCCTCCTGGACCTTGTTGACCGGCTCGCACGGAATCCCGGCCGCCGACAGCGCCTTCCAGGTACCCTTGGTCGCGACCAGCGTGAAGCCCTTGGCCACCAGTTGCCGCGCCAGATTCATCACCAGCGGCTTGTCGGCGTCGCGCACGCTGATGAAAGCCTTGCCCGACTGCAGCATCCGCACCCCGGCGGCGAACTTGGACTTGGCGTAGGCGGAGCCGAACGAGCGGCCGATCCCCATCACCTCGCCGGTGGAGCGCATTTCCGGGCCCAGCAGCGGGTCGACCCCGGGAAACTTGATGAACGGAAACACCGGCTCCTTGACCGCGTAATAACCCGGCACGATCTCCCGGCGGACCCCCTGTTCGGCCAGGGTCTTGCCGAGCATGCAGCGTGCCCCGACCTTGGCCAGCTGCACGCCGCAGGCCTTGGACACGAACGGCACCGTGCGCGAGGCGCGCGGATTGACCTCGAGCACGTAGATGGTCCCGGCCTGGATCGCGAACTGGGTGTTCATCAAGCCGACCACGTTCAGCGCTTCGGCCAACTGCCGGACCTGGCGGCGCAGTTCGTCGCAGGTCTTTGGATCGAGCGAAAAAGGCGGCAGCGAGCAGGATGAATCGCCCGAGTGCACGCCGGCCTCCTCGATGTGCTCCATGATGCCGCCGATGATGACCTCGTGCCCGTCGCTGACCGCGTCTACGTCGACCTCGGTGGCGTGGTCCAGGAACCGGTCCAGCAGCACCGGGGAACGGTTCGACACCACCACGGCGTCGCGCAGGTAGCGCTTCAGCTCGGTCTCGTCGTAGACGATCTCCATGGCGCGGCCGCCGAGCACGTAAGACGGGCGCACCACGATCGGGTAGCCGATCTCCCTG
>JBFJNB010000324.1:0-4059 GCA_041633655.1 Lysobacterales bacterium
GCCCTGCCAGATCATCGCCCCGGTCAGTCCCAGCACCAGAATCGCGCCGCCGAAATCCGGCTGCGCCAGCAGCAGCGCCGCCGCCAGTCCCGCCACCAGCAGCGGCTTGAGGCTGCCGGCGAAGCGGCTGCGCAGGGCCTCGGCCTGGCGCACCAGGTAGCCGGCCAGGTAGATCGCCAGCATCAGCTTGACCACCTCGACGACCTGGAAATTGAACACCCCGGTACGGATCCAGCGGGTGCTGCCATTGACCTCCACCCCGATTCCGGGGACGAACACCAGCATCAAGGCAGCGAAGCTCAGCAGCATGAACAGTGGACTGGCACGCTCCAGGTTGGAAAGCGGCACCTTGAGGCAGATCGCGGCTGCCGCGCAGCCCAGGGCCAGCGCCAGCAGATGCTTGTTGAGGTAATACAGCGGCCCGAGCCCGGCGCGCTCGGCCAGCGCCAGCGAGGACGAGGCGACCATGACCACGCCCAGCGAAGCCAGCGCCAGCGCCGCCCCGAGCAGCCACGGATCGAGCGTCAGCGGCGCGCGCTTGGCCGGGGTGCGGATGCGGGCCTGGGGTGACATCATCGTCCTCCTATCGCACCTTCAGCGTCGCCAGGCCGATCAGCACCAGCACCACCGAGATGATCCAGAAGCGCACGATCACGCGGGGTTCGGGCCAACCCTTGAGCTCGAAATGGTGGTGGATCGGCGCCATCCGGAAGATCCGCTTGCCGGTGAGTTTGAACGAGGCGACCTGCAGGATCACCGAGACCGCCTCCAGCACGAAGATGCCGCCCATCACGAAGAACACCAGCTCCTGGCGCACGATCACCGCGATGACCCCGAGCGCGGCGCCCATCGCCAGCGCCCCGATGTCGCCCATGAATACCTGAGCCGGGTAGGTGTTGAACCACAGAAACCCCAGCCCTGCGCCGGCCAGAGCGCCGCAGAAGATCGCCAGCTCGCCGGCGCCGGGCACGTGCGGGATGCCCAGATAATCGGAGAACACCGAATGCCCGGAGGCGTAGGCGAACACCCCGAGCGCGGCGGCCACCAGCACCGTCGGCATGATCGCAAGCCCGTCCAGGCCGTCGGTCAGGTTGACCGCGTTGCTGGCCCCGACGATCACGAAGTACGAAAGCACCACGAAGAACGCGCCCAGCGGCACCGCCACGTTCTTGAACAGCGGTACGATCAGCTCGGTCAGCACCGGCGCGTCCGCGCTCAGGTACAGGTAAAACGCGATCCCGAGGGCGACGATCGACTGCAGCAGGTACTTCCAGCGCGCCTTGAGCCCGGCGGAGTCCCTCAACACCAGCTTGCGGTAGTCGTCGAGCCAGCCGATCCCGCCGAACGCGGCGGTGGCCACGAGTACGACCCAGACGTAGCGGTTGCCCAGCTGCGCCCACAGCAGCGTGCTCAACAGCACCGCGAACAGGATCAGTGCCCCGCCCATGGTCGGGGTTCCGGCCTTGGCCAGGTGCGATTCCGGTCCGTCCGCGCGGACATGCTGGCCAATCTGGTAGCGCGACAGGCGCCGGATCATCCACGGCCCGAAGATCAGCGAGACCACCAGCGCGGTCAGCGCGCTCAGGATCGTGCGGAAGGTGATGTACTGGAAGACGTTGAATGCCGTCTCCAGGGTCTTCAGGTAATCGGTCAGCCACAGCAGCATCGCTCAGCTCCCGGCCAGCGCCTGGACGACGTCTTCCATGTGCATCGCGCGCGATCCCTTGATCAGGCACACGACGCCAGGCTCGAGCGCCGCGCGCAGCTCCGCGATCAACGCCTCGCGGTCGCCAAAGGCCCGCGCCCCCTCGCCGAACCCGGCGGCCAGGTCGCGCGCCAGCTCGCCCAGGCCGTATAGCCGGACCACGCCGGCGCGGCGCGCCTCGGCCCCGGCCTGGAAGTGCAGCGCCGGCGCATCCGGTCCCAGCTCGGCCATGTCGCCCAGCACCAGCCACAGCTCGCCCGAAAGCTGCGCGGCCGCGCGCAGGCCGGCCACCAGCGAGGCCGGGTTGGCGTTGTAGGTATCCTCGATCAGGGTCCAGCCCGCGGCCATCGGGCGCGGCCGCCAGCGGCCACCCACCGGCTGGAACGCTTCCAGCCCGCGCGCGATCTCCTCCAGCGGTCGGCGCAAGGCCACCGCCGCGGCGCACGCGGCCAGCGCGTTCATCACGTTGTGCTCGCCCAAGCACCGGATCGTCGCCTCCACGACGCCCGCCGGAGTCGTGATCGAGAGCGCGAGCCCCTTTTCGACCGCCCGGTAGCTCGCGCGGACCGCGCAACCAGGGTCGAATCCAAACTCGATCCGCTGGCGCTCGCCGGCCAGCTCGCGCCAGTAATCGGCGTGGTCGTCGTCACCGTTGATCACCGCGATGCCGTCCTCGGGCAGTGCCGCGATCAGTTCGCCTTTGACCCTGGCCACCCCGGCGACGCTGCCCATGCCCTCCAGGTGGGCCGCCGCCGCGTTGTTGACGATCGCCACCGAGGGCCGCGCGATCGCGGCCAGATACGCGATGTCGCCGGGCCGGGCCGCGCCCATCTCGATCACCGCGTAGCGGTGCTGGGGGTTCAGCGCGCACAGGGTCAACGGCAGTCCGATCTCGTTGTTCAGGTTGCCCACGGTGGCAAGCGTCGACGCCCCCGTGCCCAGGATCGACGCGAGCATGCCCTTGACCGTGGTCTTGCCGTTCGATCCGGTGATCCCGATCACGGTCGCGCCCTGCTGGTCGCGCCAGGCTCCGGCCAGCTGCCCCAGCGCGACCAGGGTGTCGGCGCACCTGATCTGGCGTATGTCCTCCTCTTCGAAGTGCTCGACCAGGGCCCCGGCGGCGGCACCGGCACGCGCCTGCTTAAGGAACGCGTGACCGTCGAAGCGCGGGCCCTTCAGCGCCACGAACAGCTGCCCGCCCTCGAGGGTCCGGGTATCGGTGGACACGCCTAGGAAACGCCCATCGCCGCCGCGCAGTTCGGCCGACAGCAAGCGGGCGGCGACGGAGAGATCCATTTCGATCACCCCCTCCCCTCCAGCGCCTCGGCCGCGACTTCCCGGTCGTCGAACGGGCGCTTGACGCCGGCGACTTCCTGGTGGGTCTCGTGTCCCTTGCCGGCGACCAGCACCAGGTCGCTCGCGGCCGCGGCGCGGACCGCCTCGAAGATCGCCTGGGCCCGGTCGCGGATCACCGCCGGGGGACGTTTCATCCCGGACACGATCGCCTGCGCGATCGCGCCGCCGTCCTCGCCGCGAGGGTTGTCGTCGGTCACGATGACCCGGTCGGCCAGCGCGTCGGCGACCGCGCCCATCCGCTCGCGTTTGCCGGCATCGCGCTCGCCGCCACAGCCGAACACGCAGATCAACTCGCCGAGGCAGTGCTCGCGCACCGCCTTCAGCGCCTGTTCGAGCGCATCCGGGGTGTGCGCGTAGTCGATGACCACCAGCGGCTGCCCGCGCCCGCCGAGCACGTTCATCCGCCCGGGCGGGGCAGTGACGCCGGTCAGGGCGCACGCGACTTCGGTCGGGCGCCAGCCCAGCGCGATCAGGGTCGCGGCTACCGCCAGCAGGTTGTACACGTTGAAGCGGCCGATCAGCGGACTCGCCACCGGCAGGCGCTCCCCGGCGACCTCCAGGTTGAAGCGCAGCCCGTCGCCGCCGGTGCGAACGGCGGTCCCGCGGATGGCTCCAGACTGGATACCGTAGCTCAGGATGCGCGCATGCTCGGGGATCACCTCCCGCAGGGATTCGGTATGCGGATCATCGGCGTTGAGGATGGCGAAACCGAGGCCCTCCGCGGCAAACAGACGGGCCTTCGCGGCCAGATAGGCCTCCATCGTGCCGTGGTAGTCGAGGTGGTCGCGGGTCAGGTTGGTGAACGCCGCGCCCGCGAACCTGACCCCGCCGGCGCGCCCCTGGTCGAGCGCGTGGGACGAGACCTCGACCGCGACGTATTCGGCGCCGGCATCGCGCATGCCGGCCAGCTCGCGGTGCATGGCCGGCGCGTCCGGCGTGGTCAGCGCGCCCGGGCGGCGCTGACCGATCAGGCCCGAACCGAGGGTCCCGATGGTGCC
>JBFJNB010000325.1:0-4052 GCA_041633655.1 Lysobacterales bacterium
CCTGCGGCGGCGCGCCGCAACCGACGGCAGCTACGGCTCGGCCAGCGACCCGCGGGTCCTGTTCGCGTTGCCGGCGGGGCTGAAGCCGGGCAAACTCTACGTCCGCTGGCCCGACGGCAGCGCCACGGAGCATGCGCCGCCGCCCACTGGACGCTATACGACACTGGTCAAGTCATGAAGATTTTCGACATCGTTCGCCGCGCGCTGGCGCCGGCGCTGATCGTGGGCGTTGCCGCAAGCGCCGAACTGAAGATCCCGGAGGTCGATCTGGGCGGCTTGGAGCCGTCCGTCGCCGAGCAATTCAAGGCCACCTTCGCCGATTTCCGGGCCCAGGCCGAGCAATCGGAATCCAACGCCGAGCTCGGGTTGCTTTACGGTCAGCTCGGGCGCCTGTTTCACGCCTATGCTTTCGCCGGGCAGGCGATTTACTGCTACGAGCGCGCGGCGCTTGGGATGCCGCAGGAATTTGCCTGGCCGTACCTGACCGCGGTGCTGCGCGCCGAGCAGGGCGATACGACCGGGGCGATCGCCGACCTGCGGGCGGCGCTGGCACTCGACCCGAACTACCCGCCGGCGGTGGTTCGCCTGGCCCAACTTTACCGCGACGCCGGCGATCTGGAGGCGGCCGGGTTGGTTATCGAGCGGTTGCGCCCACAGGTCGACCAAGATCCGTCCATCGCCGCGGCGATCGGCGAGCACGAACTGGCCGCCGGAGATTACGAAGCCGCCACCGATCTCCTTTTGGCGGCGCTCGACGCGGTGCCCCAGGCCAACCGACTGCACTACCTGCTGGCCCAGGCGTACAAGGGGTTGGGCGAGAACCGCGCCGCGCGCAATCACCTCAAGCTCAGCGGGGAGGTCGGCCTGAAGCCGGCCGATCTGCTGCTCGACCAGCTCAAGGATTACACCAGCGGCGAAATTCTCCATCTGCTGACCGGCCACCGCGCGTACAACGCGGGCGACTTCCAGGCCGCGGTCGAGGCCTTTGCCAGGGCGGTGGAAACCCGACCCGACAGCCTGCGGGCGCGGGTCAACCTGGCCGCCGCCCTGGGGCAGGCCGGCGAGGCGGCCCAAGCGATGGAACAATTCCGTCAGGTGCTCGAGCAGGATCCGGTCAACAAGACCGCGCTATACAACCTGGCCCGATTGTCGATCGCCGCCAACGCCTACTCCGAAGCAGACGAGTACTATCGGCGCTTGCTGGAGATCAACGAGCACGACTTCGAAGCCCACCTCGAACGCGCCAAGCTGCTG
The DNA here is from genome assembly GCA_041633655.1 of Lysobacterales bacterium. Lineage (GTDB taxonomy): Bacteria > Pseudomonadota > Gammaproteobacteria > Xanthomonadales > SZUA-38 > JBFGYD01. Next base: position 1,255 of record JBFJNB010000325.1, read on the forward strand.
CGCGCGCTCGGGGACAACGAGCAGGCGTTGAAGCACTTGCATCGGGCGCAGAGCGATCTCGGCACGTTCCGCCAGGCGGTGCTGACCGAATCCGAAATCCGGGTCGCGCGCGGCGAACTCACCGAGGCGCTGGCGTTGCTCGACAACGCCACCGGATTGCTGCCCGCCGATTCGGAGATCATGCTGACGTTTGCCAACCTGCTGGCCACCGCGCCGGGCGGCGGGCGGGATCCGCAACGCGCGCTCGAGACCGCAACCAAGGTTCACCAGCATGCGCCAAGCTTCCAGTCCGCCGAGAGCATCGCGCTGGCGCACGCGGCGTTGAATCAATGCGCCGAGTCGGTTGGCTGGTTGGAAAAAGGCATCGAACTGGCCGACGGGCGCGACGACGTCAAGCGGCGCCTGAGCGGTCTGCGCGACCGGGTTGCCAGCAATTCCGACTGCCGGCCCTAGGGAGGAGCCTTGCTAAGCCCCGCGCGCCAGGTAGGCAGCGACGCCGTCCAAGAACATCTGCACCGCCATCGCCACCAGCAGCATGCCCATCAGCCGCTCCAGCGCGACCAGTCCGCGGTGGCCCAAAAGCCGGTGAAGCAGCGGCGACGCGAAGAGGATCACCGCGCTGGCAAACCAGGCCAGCACCAGCGCCACGGTCCAGTCCAGCATCCGGTCGGGTTCGCGCGAGACCATAAGCAGCAGCGTAGCCAGGATCGACGGGCCGGCGACCAGCGGAATGGCCAGCGGTACGATCAGCGGTTCGCCCTCGAACTCCTCGTCCGGGTACTGCGCCCGGGCGACCGGAAACAGCATCTTGATCGCGATCAGGAACAGGATGATGCCGCCGGCCACGCTGATCGACTCCGCGCGCAACCCCAAGAGTTCGAGCAGGTTGTGGCCGAAATACAACAGAATCAGCAGCGTGCCCAGCGCGATCAGCATCTCGCGCGCGATCACCCACTGGCGGCGCCGCGCCGGCACGTTCTTCAGCGCGGACAGGAACAGCGGCACGTTGCCCAGCGGGTCCATGATCAGAAACAGGAGCACGGTGGCCGACATCAGATCCATGGGGGACAGCCTCGCCCAGTCGAGAGGCGGGGTCAATGATCGGCTTTGTGCGAACCAGGCCCGCGCGCGGCGCGACGGATCCGGCTAGAATCGCCGCCATGAACACGACCATCCGTTGTCTCGTCACCCTCCTCGCGCTGGCGGCCGCGGCCTCCGCGCCCGCGATCACGATCACCGTCGACGGTGTCGCGGACGGCGCGCCGGCCGCGCTGGTAGGCAACGGCACCTGCGAGCTGCGCGAGGCCGTCGCGGCCGCCAATGGCGACGCCGCGGTCGATGCCTGTCCCGCCGGCGCCGGCGCCGACACGATCGACTTCGACCCGGCGGTCTCGGGGATCCAGTTGACCGCCGGCCAGTTGTGGATCACGAGTCCGCTGACGATCGCGGGTCCCGGAGCGGGCGCGCTCGTCATCGCCCAGACCACGCCCGACTCGCGGGTGGTCGAAGTCGACGACCAGACCGGCGGCCTTCAGACGATCACCTTTACCGGGCTGGAGTTCCGCGGCGGCTCGGTCCTCGGTCTGACCGGACCCGCTGGCCTCGGCGGCGCGATCCTGAACCGCGAGGACCTGACCCTGGACGACGTGACCCTGCGCGGCAGCGCGGCCCAGGACGGCGGTGCGATTTTCTCGACCGGCAAGCTGACGATTCGCTTTTCCCGGCTGCTGGATTCGAGCGCCGTCACCGGCTCCGGCGCGCTGGCGTGTGAGGACAACGCGGTCTGCCGGATCGAGGATTCGGTGGTGCGTGGCGCCGAGTCGACCTCCGGGCCGGCGTTCGGGCGCATGCGCCAGAGCACCGAGGTCGACATCGTCCGGTCCGAGTTGAGCGACTTCACCGGTTCCGGGCACGCGCTGCGGACCGACAACGTCGTCCTGAAGTTCCAGAACTCCACCTATTCGGATCCCGACACGGCGTTCCTGTCGGTCGAAAACGGCACCGTGGCCGAGCTGGCGTTCGCGACCGTCGCCGGCGCCGGGGCGGACGTATTCGTCGGCGCCGGGACGACGCTCAGCATCCGCGCGAGCATCCTCGAGGGGGAGCTGAGCAAGGCCGGGGATCCGGTGCTCGTCGCCAATTTCAGCGTGTTTGCCGACAACCCCGGCGCGTCCTTCTTCTTCGTGCCGCCGGTAGGCAGCTCGTTTGGCGTCAATCCGCAACTGCTGCCGCTGCGCAACAACGGCGGACTCAGCCTCAGCCACGACCTGGCGCCCACCAGCCCGGCGCGCGATCGGGTCGGGCCGACCCGCAACCCGTGCGACCGGATCTTCGTCGACCAGCGCGGCTTCGACCGCCCCCATGAGCTTCAGTGCGACGCCGGCGCGGTCGAGTCCGGCTCCGGGACCATCTTCGCTGATGGATTCGAGGGCTGACGCGCCGCGCGCTCGGTCAACGCATCGGCCACGCTGCCGGCGAAAACCAGCGCGCGGGTGCCCACATCGCTGCGCGATATGACCAACAAGCGGCAGTCGCCGAAATCGCCCGCGGGGACCGGCACCCGGCAATGCCACCCCGAACGCGTGAACTCCGGTTTGCCGAAGTGGTTGGCCACGTCCGGGCGCGGTCGGTCGGCGGCCACCGAAGCAGCCAGGCGCCCGTTCAGATAAATCTCTACCGCGGCGACCTGGTACTCCGGTGCAAGACAGATCGCCCAGCCGTTCAAGCTCAGGTGATCACCCTCGTGCCGAATCCAGCCAAACTTGGTCACGGGCCGGCAATGACGCAGCTTGGGGGGC
>JBFJNB010000326.1:0-4042 GCA_041633655.1 Lysobacterales bacterium
AGCTCTCTTACTCGGCGAATGGTCGGAGCGGAGAGATTCGAACTCTCGACCCCCACAACCCCATTGTGGTGCGCTACCAGGCTGCGCTACGCTCCGACGCCCGAGAATCCGCGGGGGCCGCTATCTTACCAGCCTTCGCTCCACCGCGCTCTAGCGTTTGAGGATCTGGAGAACCTCCTCGAGTTCCCCGCGGATCTGCTTGATAATCTGGTGGGACCGGCTGACGTCGCTCTTGGCCTGTTCGCCCTCGAGCCGCTGGCGCGCGCCGGTGATGGTGAAGCCCTGCTCGTACAAGAGGCTCCGGATCTGGCGGATCATGATCACGTCGTGGCGCTGATAGTAGCGGCGGTTGCCACGCCGTTTGACCGGTTTTAAGTGCGGGAACTCCTGCTCCCAATACCGCAGCACGTGGGGCTTGACCCCGCACAGGTCTGAGACTTCACCGATCGTGAAGTATCGCTTGGCCGGGATGGCGGGTAGTTCGTTACTGCTGCCCGGGTCCAGCATACGCTTCTACCCTCGACTTCAGTTTCTGGCCGGGGCGAAAAGTCACCACGGTTCGCGCCGAGATCGGGATCTCCTCCCCGGTCTTCGGGTTTCTGCCCGGCCGCTCGTTCTTGTCGCGCAAGTCGAAATTACCGAAGCCCGAGAGTTTGACCTGCTCCCCCCGCTCCAGCGACGCCCGGATGGTCTCGAAGAAGGCATCGACGAATTCCTTCGCTTCCCGCTTGTTCAGTCCGACCTCGTCAAACAGCCTTTCGGCCAGGTCTGCTTTTGTCAATGCCATAGCTACCCCCGCAATACCGCATTCAGCTCGTGCTTAAGGCGGGTAACGATCGATCCGACGACGGCGTCGACGACGGCGTCGGTCAACGTTTTCTCGTGGTCTTGAAGTACCACCCCGATCGCCAGGCTTTTCTTGCGATCGGCAATTCCAGCCCCCCTATAATCGTCAAAAACCACAAGCTTTGTCAATAAGTTACCCGCAGTTTCTTCAACGATTTGTCTAATCGTGTTCCACTCGGTCGAGCGGTCCACGACTAACGCCAGATCGCGGCGGATCGACGGAAAACGGGACAGATCGAGTGCTTTTGGCAGCACCGCCGGCTGCAATCCGGCCAGATCGAGTTCGAATCCGAAGGCCCCGCCGCGCGCGTCGAGGCGTTCCAGCCAGCGGGGATGGATCGCGCCGACCCAGCCGATGACCCGATCGCCCCTGACCAAGTCGGCGCCCTGGCCGGGATGCAGGAAGGCGCGCGCCGCGGCGCGAAAGCCGAACTGACGCTCGTCGCCGGTCAGCTCCAACAGCGCCTCCAGATCCCCCTTGACGTCGTAGAAGTCCACCTCGGCCGCGTCGGCGCACCACTGCTCCGGGAGGCGGTTGCCGCTGATGACCGCGGCGATCCGGGTTTCCTCGTGCACATCGCCGTCGCGGATCGGGAAACAGACCCCGGTCTCGAACAGCCGCACCCTTTCGGCCTGGCGATTCTGATTGTGCACCAGAGCGGCCAGCAGGCCGGGCATCAGGCTGGTGCGCATCACCTTCAGGTCGACCGACAGCGGGTTGGCCAGCTCCAGTCCCCCGCCGTCTTTCATCGGCTCCAGTTGCGATGCGGCGACGAAACTGTAGTTGATCGCCTCGGAGTAGCCCAGATCGACCAGCCGGCGCGCGACCTGGAGCGTCTCGATTCGCTCCTCCGGCGCCGCGATCCGCGGCAGATCGCCGGTCGGGGTGGCCTCCGGGATCTGCTCGAATCCGTGAATCCGGGCGACCTCCTCGATCAGGTCGATCTCTTCGGAGAGATCGAACCGGGCGCTGGGCGCGAGCACCCGCCAGCCCTCGTCGGTTTCCTCGACCCGCATCCCCAGTCCACGCAGGATCGCCGCGGTCCGTTCCCGCGGAACCTCGATCCCGAGCACCAGTTCGACCCGGGCGGCGCGCAGCGTGATGGGACGCGGCACCGGGAGCAATTCCCCGGCCTTGGCTTCGGTGATCGGGCCGGCGTCGCCGCCGGCGATCTCCAGCAGCAGCGCGGTCATTCGTTCCATCGCCGCGCGCTGCCCCTGCGGATCGACGCCGCGCTCGAAGCGATGCGCCGCGTCGCTGTGGATTCCCAGGCGCCGGGCCCGCCCCAGGATCGTGGCCGGGTTGAAATAGGCCGCCTCCAGGAACAGGTCGCGGCTGTCCGCCGAGACCGCGGTGTCCAGACCGCCCATGACCCCGCCCAGCGCGACCGGGCGATCGGCGTCGGTGATCAGCAGAAACTCCTCGTCCAGCCCGGCATCCGTGCCGTCGAGAAGCTCCAGGGTCTCCTCGGTGCGGGCGCGACGCACGCCGATCGGCCCGCTCAGCTTGGCGAGATCGAACGCATGCATCGGCTGGCCCAGTTCCAGCATCACGTAGTTGGTCGCATCGACCACCGGATGGATCGGGCGCAGCCCGCTGCGCCGCAGACGCTCCGCCAGCCAAACCGGCGTGCGCGCGCCCGGATCGATGCCGCGGATCACCCGTCCCAGGTAGCGCGGACAGTCGGTCGCCGCCTCCAGCGTGACCTCCAGCGCGTCGTCGATGGTCGGCGCGACCGCCGGTGCTTGCGGCTCGTTGAGCTGCATGCCGTTGAGCGCCGCGACTTCGCGCGCGATCCCTTTCAGCGCCAGGCAGTCGCCGCGGTTCGGGGTCAGATCGACCTCGATGCAGCGATCGTTTAGGTCCAGGTACTGGCGCAGAGGCTGGCCGACCGGGGCGTCCGGGGGCAGCTCCATCAAGCCCGCGGCGTCGTCGGAGAGACCGAGCTCGCGCGCCGAGCACAGCATTCCGGCCGAGGCCACGCCGCGCAGCTTGGCCGCGCCGACCTCAACCCCGCCGGGCAGGTGCGCGCCGACCTGCGCCAGCGGCGCCAGCATCCCCGGGCGCGCATTCGGGGCGCCGCAGACGATGTCGAGCGCCTCGGCAGCGCCGGCTTCGACCCGGCAGATCTGCAGCTTGTCCGCGTTGGGATGGGCCGTCACCGACTCGATGCGCGCGACCACGACGCCGTCGAACTCACTCGCGGCGGGTTCCGCCGAGGCCACCTCGAGACCGGCCATCGTCAACTGGTCCAGCAGCGCCTGGTCCGCGACCGGAGCGTCGACCCATTCCCGAAGCCAGTTCTCGCTGAATCTCATGAATTTATTGTAACTATCTGATTCAAAACTGGTTTATGAAGCGCAGATCGTTCTCGAAGAACTGCCGCAGGTCCTTGACCCCGTAGCGTAGCATCGCGAAGCGTTCGATTCCGAGGCCCCATGCGTAACCGGTGTAGCGCTCCGAATCGATCCCGCAGGTCTCGAGCACGTTCGGGTGGACCATGCCGCAGCCGAGCACCTCCAGCCAGCCCGGCTCCGAGCCGTCACCCTTGTCCCAGGCCACGTCCATCTCGGCCGAGGGTTCGGTGAAAGGGAAATAGGACGGGCGAAAGCGAATCGGCAGGTTGCGCTCGAAGAACGCGTTGACGAACTCGTGCAGCACCCCTTTGAGGTCGGCCATCGACACCCCTTCGCCGACCAGCAGGCCCTCGACCTGGTGGAACATCGGGGTGTGGGTCTGGTCGGAGTCGCTGCGGTAGACCTTGCCCGGCGCGATGATCCGAATCGGCGGGCGGGTCTCCTTCATGACCCGAATCTGGACCGGCGAGGTATGGGTGCGCAACAGCCGCCCGTCCGGAAAATAAAAGGTGTCGTGCATCGCCCGCGCGGGGTGATTGTCGGGGAAATTCAGCGCCCCGAAGTTGTGGAAATCGTCCTCGATCTCGGGCCCGTCGGCGACCGAGAAACCGAGCTGGCGGAACAGCTCGATCATCCGGGTCATGGTCCGGGTGACCGGGTGCAGCCCCTCAACGGATTTGGCCACCGCCACTTGAAGATGATGTCCGGGCCAGGTTTCGTGGAATGCGACGGCTTCGGCGTTGCCCCGGGACTGCTCCTCGGGCTGATGCAGCGGAATCCGATATTCGCCGGGCCGCTCGGTGGTGCCGGGGCGGTAGTGCGCCGACCGGCCGGTTCC
>JBFJNB010000327.1:0-4029 GCA_041633655.1 Lysobacterales bacterium
CGTCGGTCGGCGCGAAGACGGTGAACGGTCCGTCGCCCTTCAGCGTGCCGACCAGGCCGGCGGCATCCAGCGCCGCGGCCAGCGTATTGAACTGTCCGGTGCTGACCGCGACGTCGACAACGTCACCGGTCTTGGCCTTCGCCATCGGGTGATGGCCGGCCAGCGCGGTGGCGCTGAGGCTGAAACCGACCAGCATCAGCAGATGCGCGGCGGCGGGCAGTTTAGGAAACAACTTGCGGGTACGAATCATGGCTAATCTCCTCGATTGATGAAAAAACTTACCTGCGATGGCGAACAGGTTAGCGACCGGGGAGGCGGAAAGGATTTCAGCGCTGTATGCGTTTGTATCAGGGTGTTTCGTGAGGGGCGCGGGCGAGCTAAAACGGTAACGTGACGATGAAACAGGCGCCGTCCCTGTAAGCCGGATCGAGGTCCAGGCTGCCGCCGTGGGCCTCGGCAACCAGGCGCGCCAGGTACAGCCCGAGCCCGCTGCCGCCGGTGTCGCGCGTGCGGGACGGATCGCCCCGGTAGAACGGCTCGCCGACGAACGGGGCCTGATCCGGTGCGATCCCGGGGCCGCGGTCGCGCACCCGGATTCGCCAGGCGTCGATGCCTTGCTCGCAATCGATCTCGACCGGGCCGTCCTCGGGCCGCGAATAGCGCAGCGCGTTGCTGAGCAGGTTCTTCAACAGCAGGGTCAGCCGCGCCTCGTCGACGTTGACCCACAGATCGTCGGCGACGCCGACGGCGATTCGCTCGCGCTCGCGCGCAAAATAGGCATCGATCAGCCCGTCGATCAGCGGGCGCAGCGCGACCCGCGAGATCTTGAGCGCCGCGTGGCGGGTGTTCAGCCGCTCGGCCTCGAGCAGGGTCGCGATGATCCGCTCCATCTCCTCGACGTCGCCGCGCAGGCCCGCGGCGTCGGGCAGCTCGTCGGCCAGCGCCAGCGCCAGCTTCAGCCGCGACAGCGGCGAGCGCAGTTCGTGGCTGATCCCGAGCAGGAGCTGGCGCTTGGCATCGAGTATCCGCTCCACGTCGCCGGCCATCCGGTTGATGTCCTCGGCCAGCTCGCCGAGCTGATCGCGACGCACGCTGGTGATCCGGTGCTTGAAATGGCCGCGCCCGATCTCGGCCGCACCGTGGCGGATCGCGTCGATCGGCTTGAACAGCCAGCGCACCGCGAGGTAAGCCAGCAGCACCAGCGCCAGCCCAAAGCCTATGATGATCGGGGTCAGCTGGCGCTCGACGACCACCTCGGCGATTTTCGGGGTCGAGACGACGATCGCGTACGGGCCCTGGTCGATTTTCAGAAACCCGTGCCCGTCGTGGGTCGCGAACGAAATCCCCTCGAGGTTTCGGAGCCAGGCGTCGGCCTCTTCGCTGAACACGTTGCTGGAGCCGAAGGTCAGCTCCTCGATCGCCGGAAACCTCGGGTCCGATGCCCAGTCCAGACCGGGGCCGGTGATCCGAATGTCGACCGGCACCGTGCGCGTGATCTTAAGCGCATTGGCCAGCCGGGGCGGGTCACCGATGTCGTTCCTGACGTAATCTACGTGCAGCGACAGGTGGCCGCTGACCAGATCGCGCAGCTGATCGGTCATGTAGACCCAGCGGATCCCGAGCACCGCGCCGTAAGCGAACAGCACCCCCATCACGAGAAAGATCGCGAGCAGGCGAAACGACAGCGATCGGGTGAAGCGATTAATCGGGGTCATCGGTGGCGGGACGCCCGATGAACACGTAGCCGCGTCCCCACACGGTCTGGATGAAGCGCGCCGGCTTGGCCGCATCGCCGATCTTGCCGCGGACCCGGCTGACCGTGATGTCTACCGCGCGGGTCAGGATGTCGGCATCGACCCCGCGCAGCGCGGACAGGATCTCGTCGCGGCTCATCTTGCGCCCGGCGTTGCGCGCCAGCAGCACCAGCAGCTCGTACTCCATCGAGGTCAGTTCCACCGGCTCGCCATCGACGACGACGGTGCGGGCCTGGGTATTGATCTCGAGCCCCTCGAATCGGAGGTGGTCGCGGTCCGAAGGCTCCCGGGTGTCGACCCGGCGCAGCACGGTCTGAATTCTGGCGACCAGCTCGCGCGGCTCGAATGGTTTGCCGATGTAGTCGTCGGCGCCCAGCTCGAGCCCGGAAACCCGGTCGATCACGTCGCCGCGCGCCGTTAGCATGATGATCGGTATATTGCTGCGCTTGCGCACCTCCCGGCAGATCTCGAATCCGTCCTTGCCCGGCAGCATCACGTCCAGCAGCAGCAAATCGGGTGCGCCGGCGTCGAGCTTGGCCAGCCCGGACGCCGCCTCAGCCGCACAGTCCAGCTCGATCCCGAACCGGGCGAGATAGGACTTCAGCAGCTCTGAGTGGCGCCGGTCGTCGTCGATTAAGAGCACTCGCTTCATGCCGAGATGATACTCCGATCCGCGCCCGCGCCTGCGGCGTGTTACGAATGGATACAAATCGTTACCGCGCCGAAACCACTTGGCGTGCCGCGGTCCCGATACTGCGATCATCATCAGGAGCAGCAGCGATGCAGCATTTCTCGACCGACAACGCAACACTGGCGCAGCGGGCCATCAACTGGACCGAGGCGGGGCTGATACCCGATCGAGCAGTGCGCGCCGGAATCCGACGGCTGCTGGTCAAGCGGCTGGCCGAGATTGGCGCTGGTGACGCCGAGAACTCGTTAGAGGCAGTCGAGACCTTCATCGACGCGATGCGCGAGGCGCCGATCGCACCAGTCCCGGCGCTAGCCAACGAGCAGCACTATGAGGTGCCGGCGGCATTCTTCGAGCAAGTGCTCGGGCCCCACCAGAAATACAGCTGCTGCTACTGGCCCGCGGACGTACCCACGCTGGAGCAGGCTGAGACCGCTGCACTGGAGGCAACGATCGCACGCGCGGGCGTGAGCGACGGCATGCGGGTGCTCGATCTGGGCTGCGGCTGGGGCTCGATGAGCCTGTTTCTGGCCGAGCGCTTTCCTAATGCGACGGTGACCGCGGTCTCCAACTCCCACGGCCAGCGCTCGTTCATCGAGGAGCAGGCGCGGCGTCGCGGGTTGAGCAACGTCGAAGTGCTCACGCGCGACATGAACGCCTTCGAGCCCGCCGGGCGGTACGACCGCGTGGTCTCGGTGGAGATGTTCGAGCACATGCGCAACTACCCTGAATTGTTCAAGCGAATCGCCCGCTGGCTCGCGCCGGGCGGGCGCTTCTTGATGCATATCTTCTGCCATCGCGCCTGTCCGTACGCATTCGAAGATCAGGGCCCGGGCGACTGGATGAGCCGGCATTTCTTCTCCGGCGGCATCATGCCCAGCCTGGAGCTGCCGCTGCGCTTTCAGCGCGACCTGGAACTGGAGCGGCGATGGGTCTGGAGCGGGCGCCACTATCAGAAAACCGCCGACGCGTGGCTGGCCAACCTGGACGCCCGCAAGGACGCGGTGATGCCGATCCTCGCGGACACCTACGGACCCGAGCGCGCCAGGCAATGGTTCATGCGCTGGCGGATATTTTTCATGGCCTGCTCCGAGCTGTTCGGCTACGCGAACGGACAGGAGTGGATGGTAGCGCATTACCGGTTTGCCCCGGCGGACGAGTGTCCTCGAACTACGCAAGGAGGACACTTGACATGAGTCGTCTGATCTCCAATTTCGTCGCCTTCCAGCTCGGCTGGTTCGGCTGTGTGCTGGGGGCGGCCAACGGCACTCCGGCGATCGGCCCCGTCATCGTCCTGGCCGCCGCGGGCCTGCATCTGCGGCTGGCGGCGCGCCCCGTGCGCGAGGCCGCCCTGCTGCTGGCGGCCGCGGCGATCGGCCTGGTGTTCGATTCCGCGCTGGTACGCGCGGGGTGGCTGAGTTATCCCAACGGCATCCTTTGGGCCGGCACCGCTCCCTACTGGATCATCGCGCTGTGGGTCGCGTTCGCGACGACGCTGAACGTATCGCTGCGCTGGCTGCGCGGACGGCCCTGGATCGCCGCGGCCTTCGGTGCCGTCGGCGGACCGCTCAGCTATCTCGCCGGCGC
>JBFJNB010000328.1:0-4023 GCA_041633655.1 Lysobacterales bacterium
GGACTCTTGCATCGCTTTCGCACGAAAACCACGCAAGCGCCCACACAAATGACCTGATCAATTTTGAAACAGCGTGCCGCCCGCACGACAGCGGCGGGCAGCCAATCGGTCAAAGAGCATCCACGGCGGCCGGGGTGGCCTGAATGGACGCAGAACCCGCCGACCAGCGTCTCACTGGCCGGCCGATCATTATCCGACATCGGTAGGCCCGGAGTCAAATATCCGGTTTTTCAAGGCGCCGGCGCAACTCCTCCAGCCGCAAATCGGCGCAGCCACCGGGCGAGATCCGCGCGGCCAGACTCTGCTCCGGGGTGCGCGGCTGGCCCTCGAGCTCGGCCAGCGCCTCGCGGTACGCATCCCGGAACGCCCGCCCGGCAAGCGCGCTCTCGATCGCCACGTCGGTCGCGTACATGGAGTTGTCGATCGCGGCGCGCATCGCCTCTGGGTGCCAGCGGAAATCGCCTACCAGCTCGGGCAGCAGCGCCAGCGCCTGCAGCCCGCCCTCGAACGCCCGGATCACCGGTTCCTTGGTGACCTGCAGGTCGCGGTGATAGCCGGAGGGCAGCGACAGCGCCGCCTGCAGCTCGGTCAACGCCCCCTGGATCAGCCCGTGGCGCGCGCGCAGCAGCTCCACCGCGTCCGGGTTGGCCTTGTTCGGCATGATCGACGATCCGGTCACGTAGCGCCCGGGCAGGGACACGAAACCGAACTGCTCGGTCGCGTACAGGCTCAGGTCCCACGCGAAGCGGCGCAGCTCCAGCGTGCATTGGGCCAGCGCGCACAACGCCTGGAGTTCGAACCGGCCACGGCTGTTCTGCACGTACAGCGGGTTGACCTGCAGCCGCGCGAAGCCCAGCTCGGCAGCCACCGCGGCGCGGTCGAGGCCCAGGTTGACGCCGTAGCCGGCGGCTGTCCCCAGCGGGCAAGTGTCGATCCAGGCGTGGGTCGCGCGCGCCAGGTCCCGGTTGTCGATGAAGGCCTCGGCGAAGCCGGCCAGCCACAGCCCGATGCTGGACGGGACCGCGCGCTGGAGGTGCGTATAACCCGGCATCGGCAGCTCTCGGCCCTGCTCGGCGCGGTCCAGAAATGCCGCCGCGGAGCCGCGGCACAGGTCCTCCAGCGCCGCCAGCCGATCCTTCAGGTACAGCCGCAGCGCGACCTGGACCTGGTCGTTGCGGCTGCGCCCGGTATGGATCTTGCGCCCGGTCTCGCCCAGGCGCTCGGTCAGGAACGCTTCGATCGCCGAGTGGCCGTCCTCCAGCGGCGGCTCCAGCACGAACCGGCCGGCCTCGAATTCGCTCAGCAGTTCGGCGAGCGCCGCGTCGAGCGCCTCGGCCTCGTCCGCGGACAGCACCCCGATCCGCGCCAGACCGTGGGCGTGGGCGCGGGTCGCGCGGATGTCAAACACGAACAACTGGCGGTCGAGCACGACGTCGTCGCCGGACAGGAACCGCTGGACCACCGCATCCGGTCCCTCGCCGCGATCGTTCTTGTCCCACAGATAGCCGCTCATAAGCCCTCGGTCGGCGGATAGCCGCACATCAGGTTCAGATTTTCCAGGGCCTGGCTCGCCGCCCCCTTCAGGAGATTGTCCAGGCAGCACACCAGGGTGACCCAGGTCGGGTCGCGCGCGTCGACCGCGAAGCCGCCGATCGCGGCCCGCGGCGTGCCGGCCACCGCTCGGATCTCGGGCGGCTCGGCGGTCACCTCGATCAGCGGCGCGGCGCGATAGAACGCGCGGTAGTGCGCGATCAGCTCATCCGCCGTGGCCGCCTGCTGGAGCCTGACCGAACAGGTCAGCGAGATGCCGCGGAAAAACGCCGCGACGTGCGGCATGAAGCGCACCGGTTGGCCCAGGTGGACGCTGATCTCGCGCTCGTGAACGTGGCCGCTCAACGCGTACGGGAGCAGGTTGTCGGCCAGCCGTTCGGGGTCGTTGCGCGGCGATGGCCTCCGACCGGCGCCCGAGTAACCGGAGACCCCGAACACCGCCGGCGGGGCGGCGAGCCGGGATGCCAGCGGCGCCAGCGCGAGCTGGGCGCCGGTCGCGTAGCAGCCCGGGTTGGCGACCCTCTCGGCGCCCGCGATCGCGTCGCGGTTGAGCTCGGTCAGGCCGTAGACCCAATCCGGGTCGAAGCGGTGGTCGGCGCTGAAGTCCAGCAGCCGGGCGCCGGTGAGCGCGCCAGCGTGAGCGGCGGCCTGGCCGTTGGGCAGGGCCAGCACGACCACGTCGGCGCCATGCGAGGCGGCTTCCCCGGGGTCGACGAAGCGTCCGCCCAGGCCGAGGTCCGGGTACACCGAGGAGATCTCCTTGCCGGCCAGGGAATCGGAGGCGGCGTAGGCGAGTTCGAATCCCGGGTGGCCGCTCAGCAGCCGCAGCAGCGCCTCCCCGGCATAGCCGCGCCCGCCCAGCAGCCCCAGCCTCAGGGGTTCAGTCACCGGCGCCGTCCTCCCAGGATTCCGGGCGCGCGTGCGCGTCATCGGCCAGCCGGCCGAGCTGTGCGGCGTCGTCGATCCCGTAGCTGTAGACGCGCCACTGGCCGCGGCGCAGGCTCGCGTCGGCGTTGCGGTGATACCAGTCGTTGATCGGGTTGGTGATCCGCGAGCGCCAGTAAAGCCGCGGCCAGCGCGCCCGGATCTGCTTCCATAGCGCCGCGCCCAGGCCCTCGCCCTGCGCGATGGGCGTGACCGCGAACTTGTCCATGTACGGGATCCCGTCCGCGCCCCTGGCGATCACCGCGGCGGCACGGTGGGAGCTCGACCACAGCAGCGAGTCGAGTTCGAGCTGGTCGAAATAGTCGGGCCTCAAGCGGCGCTCGAAACACTCCTCCAGCAGTCCACCCAGCGCCTCGCTCTGGGAGGCATTCAGCTCGGCGAGCTGCGTGAAGCGCTCACCGCGGCGGATCAGGGTGCCGCTGCCGAGATGGGTGAACAGCTCCCGGGTCAGGCTCTCGGCCGAGGTGATCGACACCGAGGTCGATTCCGGCAACTGGTCCAGCAGGTACTTGATCTGAACCAGCTTCAGGCGCATCCCGGAATGGACCCAGTCGGCGGCCATCAGCTGATCGTAGTCGGTTTCCAGGTTGATCGCCGAGATCACGCGCCCGGCCTCGTCCAGCATGCCCCCGGTCGGGGTCAGGAAGATCACCTTGTAGGGCTGGACCTTGAGCACCAGCGCACGCGCCGCGACGTCGGCGTTGATGTTGAGCACCTGGCCCGAGCGCGACTCGCCCAGGCAGGCCACGACCGGCAGCGCGCCGGCGTCGACCGCGGCCTTGAGCGCCTCGGTCTTGACCTCGATCACGTCCCCGACCAGCCCGTAGCGCGGCGCGTCCAGGTAATCGGCCTCGAACACCCCGTGCAGCAGCGCGCGCGCCCGGGTCCCGCACGCCTCCAGCGCTTCTACGAGCTTCAGGTTCTGCTGGTAGACCACCGGGCGCACCGTGGCCATCACCTCGGCGGTCGTGACCCGCATCCCGTCGACGATCTCGGTCTCGATCCCGGCCTCGCTCAGCGCCTGGGTGAGCTGCGGGCCGGCGCCGTGCAGCACGATCGGATAGAGACCGACCCGGCGCAGGAAGCCCAGGCTGGAGACCAGGTGCTCCAGCTCCTCGGCCAGCACGCCGCCGCCGACCTTGACCACAGCGAACTGAGCCGAGTCCACGCTCGAGAACCGGCGCAGGTATTCGCGCGCCTCGCGACTGCTGCCCAATTGGCTGAGCAGTTCCAACAGGATCGGGCGCAATTCATCCATCGGCATTCACCAGCTTGGAGTAGATCCCGGCCGCGGCGCTCAATTGCTCCAGTGCGACCCATTCGTCGATCGCGTGCGCCTGGGCGATGTCGCCGGGCCCTATTACTATGGCCGGCAGCCCGGCGGCCGAGAACAGCGACGCCTCGGTCCAGAAGTCCACCGGCGCCCCCAGGCTCAGCCCGCGGTCGGCCGCGAAGCGCCGCGCGGCCTCGTGCACGGTCTCGTCGGCCGGCAGCGGCGGCCCGGTGAACGGGGCTTCCCATTCGGCC
>JBFJNB010000329.1:0-3994 GCA_041633655.1 Lysobacterales bacterium
CCTCGGGGTCGCCACCGAAGGCGAAACGCTGGGGATTTCCCCAGGCGGAGCCGATGATGATTGGTCGCACGGGTGAGCATCGAGCCCCCCACCGGTGCGGTCAGCCGGGCGCGTACTCGGCCCCGTTCCAGCGCAGCACCCGGGATCCGCGGCCGCTGCGGCAGTCGAGATCCCAGAACCCCTCGGTCAGGAAGCTGCCAAGGCGGTACGGGCGGCACGAGATCGGGCTGGTGGTGGCCTGCCAGGCGCCGTCTGCGTGGCGCAGCACGTGCAGGCCGATGTCGGGAATGAACAGGTCGGTCTGCGCCGGGGCCGGGGCGACGAGGATCTCGGGGCGCTCGTCGCGATTCAGGTCGACGAGCGCGACGACCACTTGATAGTCCGGCGCCAGCGCCTGAGTCCGGACCGCGTCGCGTGCCCAGCGCGGCAGCTTGCCCACGCTCGAGTATTCCAGCGGCTGGCCGAGCCCGCCGGCATGCAGCGGGGCCTTGAGCGGCAGCAGCGCCCACGCGGCACCGGCGATGCCGGCCGAAAGCAGGGCGATCCAGGGCCAGACGCGTCTGCGCCGGCGCCGGCGAGCGAACATTCGGTGATTTTCCATGCCGCCGAGCATGGCAGCCGTTACGGGCAATGATCTGGCGCTGCCGAGGCGCCGCGGTGCCGTTGCGAGGGCAGGTCAGGGGGTATCGGTGGCCAGCGCGTCGAACACGGCCTTGGCCTCGCGGAACTGGCGCTGGGCGCGGGTGAGGTACTCCCGGACCTCGTCGACGTAGCCGTCGGTGGACGCCGACCAGACCCGATTCAGATAACGCTCGCCCGCGGCGAACGCGCTCATCACGGCCGCGTACTGGCGCAGGCCGTAGCGCTGGATCATGCTCTCGCGGGCCTCCGCGAACGCGCTCAGGTCGCGCCGGAACAGGCGGTCGATCTCGAACCGCGCCTGGTACGGCGGCAGCTCCTGCTTGCCGGCCTCCAGCGCATCGAGCCGGGTGCAGATGGTCTCGAGGCTCCGGCGCAGCGTTTCGAGGTCGGCGCGCACCCGGTGGGAAGCGCCGGCGGCCGCGGCGCGGCTCGAGCGCAGCATGGCGACGCCCGTGCCGCCGATCGCGATCGGGATCGCGAACGCGAGCCAGTTGACGGTCAGCACGTCGAGCACCGCGACGAACGCGCCGCCCAGAAAACCGACCGCGATCAACGCATAGGCGACTTTCAGTATCATCGAATCAGAGTCCCTGGTAGATGATCGAGATCGCGTAACCGACCCCGACCAGCGCCTCGCCGACGATCAGCCCGGCGGCGACCGGAATGCCGACGTCCTCGGCGAAGCTCTCTCCGCGGCGGGCGTCGGTGTAGAGCCGTGCGAACGTCCCCAGGCTGTAGGTCAAAACGATTGAAAACGGCAGATAAAAACCCAGCCCCACGGTGATCCCGAGCCCGCCGGAGGTCGCGCTCAACAACGCCCCCAGCGCGGCGCCGGCGACGTATTTCGCGATCGGTACTTCGCCCCCGAGTACCCCGCTGACCATGCTCGCCAGCGCCTGGCCCTGCGGCGCCGGCAGCGCGTCGGAGCCCAGCGTGTAGGCCTCGTGCAGCACGAAGATCAGCGCCATGATCAGGATCGGGCCCAGCCAGGCGCCCAGGAACTGCCCCATCTGCTGCATCCGCGGGGTGGCGCCGACCAGGTAGCCGGTCTTCAGATCCAGCATCAGGTCGGTCGCCTGGGACATCGCCACGCACGCGGCCGCTCCGACCATCACCGCGGCGACGATCGCGGCCGAGTCGTCCAGCCCGCTGGCGATGAAGATCAGGATCGTGACCGCGATCAGGGTCATCCCGGACAGCGGCGACCAGTTGGTGCGCCCGATCGCCTCCGACAGGATCACCCCCGCGACCCAGACCCACAACGTGCCGACCAGCGCCATCGCGATGCCGCGGCCCAGCCCCATCTGCTCGGTGGACAGGAACGCGATCGCGCACAAAAGCACCGCGGCCCCGGCGACGGCCAGGTACAGGAGCTTGATCGGCATTTCGTCGCGCGACATCGCCGCCCCGCTCTTGGCCGCGTCCTGCATGCTGCGCACCGCGCTCACGATCAGCGGCAGCGCCAGGATCACGCCGGTGATCGCACCGCCGATCAGCATTCCGATCCCGACCGGGCGGTACAGCGCCACGCGCATCGCGCCGGGATCGTCGATCGGCGCGCCGCTGAGCGGATCGAGCGGGAACAGATCGAAGCCGGCCAGCAGCGGTGCCAGCAGCCAGTAGCAAACGTAGCCACCGATGATGAACGCGAACCCGCCCTTGCCGGCGATGTAGCCGACCCCGATGGTCAAGAGCGACGCGTACCAGATCGCGTTCATGAACTCCGGCATCCCGATCGCCGCGCCGATCTCGAGGTATTCGTGCTCGGGAAACCCGATCAGGATTACCGCGTGGATGCCGGCGGCGACCAGCGCCGCGCCGATCAGGTACATCGCCTTGCGGATGCCGGCCCCGGGCGCCTTCAGGATCGTCGCCACCGCGACCCCGCCCGGGTAGGTCAGGCGCTCGAAGTCGATCATCTGTTTGCGCAGCGGGATGATGAACGCGATGCCCAGGAACGCGCCGGCGATGCAGCCGAACGTCATCACCACCGGGTTGAAGTTGGTCTCGCCGAGGATGAACAGCGCCGGCACCGAGAACATCATCCCCGAGGCGGCGCCGTTGACCGCGCTGGCGACGGTCTGGACGATGTTGTTCTCGATGATGCTGGAGCGCCGCAGCATCCCCCGCAGGATTGCGAAGCCGAGGATCGCCGCCAGCTCCGAGCCCTCGATCGAGAACCCGAGCTTCAGCGACGCGTACCCGATCGAGACCGCGATGATCGCGCCGAGCAGATAGCCCACCAGCACCGCGACCGGCGTCAGCTCGGGGTAGGCGCCGGTCCGTACCGGTCCGACCACCGCTTCGGCTTGTGCCATTGTTCTTCTCCCTACGGCGCCGCCGGATGATAGCCAACCGGTCCCGATATTGCACCCGCGCGGTCGGTCAGGATTCGGCCTCGGGGTAGACTCTGCCGTCTTCGATGCGGATCGGAAACGGGCGCAGGCTCGCACCCATGCAGGGGCCGAGGATGCACACGCCGGTCTCGAGGACGAACGTGGCCCCGTGCGCGGTGCACACCAGATGGCCGGCCGGCGTGAACAGAAACCGGTCCGGGGCCCAGTTCAGCGGCCGTCCCGCGTGCGGGCAGACGTTGTGGTAGGCCAGCACCCGGGTGCCCCGTCGAAACAGCGCGACGTAGGTCGGCGCGCCGTCGGCGGTAGCGGCTACCGCCTCGCGACCGTCCTCGCCGATCTCGTCGATCCGGCACAACGGCTCGCCCGGGGCGGGCTTGCGGGTCGGTTCCATAGCCCCAATGATGAACAGATGAGGTATCAAATACTACCGCCCGGATCGCGGCCCCACCCGCTGTGGCAGGCAATCGCTGCGATCGTCGGAGCCGGCGTGCTCGCGTTGCTGTTCGTGCTCGGTCTGGTGGTGCTCGCGGTGGCCGCGGGCGTGGTCGCGGTCGGGCTGGCCGGCTGGTGGGTTCGAAACTGGTGGCGGCGGCGCCGCGGGCTGGCTCCGGCCGGGTCGGGCGACGACTACATCGTCGCCGAATACACGGTCGTGGAGCGCCGCCGCGCGCCGCCCGAGAAATGACCTGGCGCCATTTCGACCACGACGCGGATATCGGGGTCGAGGCGTTCGGGACGACCCCGGCCGAGGCGTTCGAGGCGGCCGCAGCGGGCCTGACCGCGATCGTCACCGACGCGCCGGTGGCGGCCGCGATCGAGGTCGAGCTCGCATGCCAAGCGCCGGACCTGGAACTGCTGCTGGCCGACTGGCTGAACGCGCTGATCTACGAAATGGCGACCCGAAAATGTCTGTTCGGCGCGTTCGAGGTGACCATCGACGGCGAGCGGCTCAGCGGGCGTGCCCGGGGCGAGCAGGTCGATCGCGCCCGGCACCG
>JBFJNB010000330.1:0-3992 GCA_041633655.1 Lysobacterales bacterium
CAGGCGCGCCGCCCAGGTCGCGATGTCCTTGGTGTCGAGGAAGAAGGCGTCGAAGCCGAACTGGCCCCACACCGTGGTCGGCTTCACGCCGAGATAGCCCAGCACCAGGAACACCACCACGAAGATCGCCACCGCGCTCTTCCAGTACACGCCGCGGTAGCGCATCGACTTCACCGGCGAGCGGTCGAGCCACGGCAGGAAGAAAAGGATCATCACCGACACGCCCATCGCCAGCACGCCCGGGAACTGCGAGTTCCACAGCGGCGGCACCGCCCTGAGGATCGAGTAGTAAGGCGTGAAGTACCACACCGGGGCGATGTGCTCCGGCGTCTTCAGCGGGTCGGCGGGGATGAAGTTGTTGTGCTCGATGAAGTAGCCGCCCAGCTCCGGCGCGAAGAACATGACGATGCAGAAGATGACGAGGAACACCACCGCGCCCACCACGTCCTTCACCGTGTAGTAGGGGTGGAACGGGATGCCGTCGAGCGGCTTGCCGTTCGCGTCCTTCTTCTTCTTGATCTCGACGCCGTCGGGATTGTTCGAGCCGACGTCGTGCAGCGCGAGGATGTGCGCCACGACCAGGCCGAGGAGCACCAGCGGCAGCGCGATCACGTGCAGCGCGAAGAAGCGGTTCAGCGTCACGTCGGAGACCACGTAGTCGCCGCGGATCCACAGCGCGAGCGTCTCGCCGATGAAGGGCACGGTGCCGAACAGGTTGATGATCACCTGCGCACCCCAGTACGACATCTGGCCCCACGGCAGCAGGTAGCCCATGAACGCCTCGGCCATCAGGCTGATGTAGATCAGCACGCCGAAGATCCAGATCAGCTCGCGCGGTTTCTTGTACGAGCCGTACATCAGGCCGCGCAGCATGTGCAGGTACACGACGATGAAGAACATCGACGCGCCGGTGGAATGCATGTACCGGATCAGCCATCCCCACGAGACGTCGCGCATGATGTACTCGACCGACGCGAACGCCTCCGCGGCGCTGGTCTTGTAGTGCATCGTCAGCCAGATGCCGGTCACGATCTGGTTGACCAGCACCAGCAGCGCCAGCGAGCCGAAGAAGTACCACAGGTTGAAGTTCTTCGGCGCGTAGTACTTCGCCAGGTGCTTGTTCCAGAACTCGATGACCGGCAGCCGCTCGTCGCACCAGTGCAGCAGCCCGTTGGCCGCCCTCAAGATCGGTCCCTGGGGTTTTCTCATCACGCCGCTCCCTCGGGGGCGACCCCGATCAGGATGCGCGCCTGGTCGACGTAGCTGTGCGGCGGCACCTCCAGATTGACCGGCGCCGGCACCCCCTGGTAGACCCTCCCGGCCATGTCGAACCGGCTGCTGTGGCAGGGACAGAAGAATCCGCCCTGCCAATCGGCGTCGAACGGCTGCGGGGTCAGCTCCGGGAAGTATTGCGGCGCGCAGCCCAGGTGGGTGCAGACGCCCAGCAGCACCAGGTACTCCGGCCGCACCGAGCGGAACTCGTTGCGCGCGTAAACCGGTTGCTGCTCGGCCTCGGAGTCCGGGTCACGCAGTTTTTCGCGCAACCCCGGCAGTTGCTCGAGCATCTCCGCCGTTCGGTGAACGATCCATACCGGGCGCCCGCGCCATTCCGCCTTCAGCAGCTGGCCGGGTGCCAGCTTGTCGATCGCGATTTCCACCGGCGCCCCGGCGGCCTTGGCCCGTTCGCTCGGCTGCCACATTTTGATGAACGGCACGGCCGCGCCGATCGCGCCCAGGCCTCCCACCACGGTTACGGTACCCGTGAGGAAGCGGCGCCGGCTGTTGTTGATGCCTTCGCTGGACATGCAGTACTCCACCCCAGAAGCCGGGATCTCCGTTGGACTCCCGTTGTCAGGTAAAATGAAGGGACGACCCAAATCGGTAATGGTACTAAAAAGGGCTCGACCGACTCAATGGCGGCGATGCCTGACAAGGCGATAGGCCGACCGATCGGCGCATCCTATGAACAGACTGCTCCAAACCGCCGCGTACGTCGGCAAGTTTTCACTGCTGGGCCTTGCGGTCGCCGCGGTCGCGATCGTGATCGCCTCACGCGGCGGCCAGGGTGCAGGCGGCGGCGCCGAGGGTGCCGCGGGCGGGCGCATCAGCTATTCCGAGGCGGTGCAAGCCTCGGCGCCGGCGGTGGTCAGCGTCTACACCAGCACGCTGCTGCAGCAGCAGCGGATTGTCGGGTTCGCGCGCGATCCGCAGGCAAACACCGGGGTCCCGATCGTCGGGAGGCGGTATTTGAACCAGCGGGATCTGGGATCCGGGGTCATCGTCACCGCCGACGGCTCGATTCTGACCAACAACCACGTGATCCAGGGGGCGGACAGCATCTGGGTCGGGTTCTGGGACGGGCGCCTGGGGCGGGCCGAGGTCGTCGGGTCCGATCCGGAGACCGATCTGGCGGTGCTCCGGGTGACCATGGAGGGACCACTGCCGACGATCCATTATGGACGCAGTTCGGACCTCAGGGTCGGCGACGTGGTGCTGGCGATCGGCAATCCGCTCGGGCTGGGCCGGACCGTGACCATGGGCATCGTCAGCGGCACCGGGCGTTCCGGCCTCGGCGTCAGCGTCTACGAGAACCTGATCCAGACCGACGCGGCGATCAACCGGGGCAATTCCGGCGGCGCGCTGGTCAACGCCCGCGGCGATCTGGTCGGGATCAATACCGCGACGATCGGGGCCGAAAACAACGCCGACGGGATCGGGTTTGCGATCCCGATCGAGACCGCCCAGGACGTGCTCCAGCAGATCCTGGCGAACGGCGAGGTGGTCCGGGGCTCGCTCGGGATCGAAATGGTCGACGGTCGCTTTTCGCCACGGATCGTGGCGCTCGCCGGCAACCGCCCCGGGGTCATCGTCAGCGAGATCCACGTCAACGGGCCGGGCCACCTGGCGGGGCTCGAGCCGGGGGATTACCTGACCCGCTTCGGCGATACCCCAGTGACCAACATCCAGGACCTGTACCGGACCATCGCCGACACCGCGCCGGGGACCCGGGTCGAGCTGGAGCTGTGGCGCGAGGGGCAGCGCATCACCACCCACGCCACGGTGGTCAAGCGCCGCGTTGCGCCGGCAGCGGAAGGGTGAAGATCAGGCCTTTGGCAGCGTGACCCCGCGCTGGCCCTGGTACTTGCCGGCGCGGTCCCGGTAGGAAACCTCGCAGGGCTCGTCGGCCTCGAAAAACAGCACCTGCGCGACCCCCTCGTTGGCGTAGATCCTGGCCGGCAGCGGCGTGGTGTTGGAAAATTCCAGGGTCACGTGGCCCTCCCACTCCGGTTCCAGCGGGGTCACGTTGACGATGATCCCGCAGCGCGCATAGGTCGATTTGCCGACGCAGATCGTCAGCACGTTGCGCGGAATCCGGAAATACTCGATCGTGCGCGCCAACGCGAACGAATTGGGCGGGATGATGCAGCAATCGCCCTCGAAATCGACGAAGCTTTTCTCGTCGAACGCCTTCGGGTCGACGACCGCGGTATTGATGTTGGTGAAGATCTTGAACTCTCGGGCGCAGCGCACGTCGTAGCCGTAGCTGGAAGTTCCAAACGAAATCAATCGCTTATCTCCGCAGTGGCGCGCCTGCTCCGGCTCGAAGGGCTCGATCATGCCGTGCTGCTGCGCCATCCGCCGAATCCAGCGGTCGGATTTGATGCTCATGTGTTCTGAACGACGATCGAGGGGAACTGGATCTTCAGATTCCGTGCCCGCGTCGCAAGCCGCGCGGTGGCCTTGCGCGCGATCGCCCGGTAGGCCTGGGCCAGCGGTGAATCGGGCTCGGCGATCACGGTCGGACGGCCGGAGTCGGTCTGCTCGCGGATGCGGATGTCCAGCGGCAGCGAGCCGAGCAGCTCCACCGCGTAGTCGCGCGCCATCCGCTCGCCGCCGCCGGTGCCGAAGATCGGCTCCTCGTGACCGCACTTGCTGCAGACATGGGTCGCCATGTTCTCCACGATGCCGAGCACCGGAACGTCGACTTTTTC
>JBFJNB010000331.1:0-3991 GCA_041633655.1 Lysobacterales bacterium
CCTTGAGCGCGCCGCGCCGGACCGGCCGACACAACTCAGCGGAGCAGCCGAAACAGGCTCAGATTCTGAATTGCGAGGAAGGTCTTCTGGGCCGCCTCGAGGGTGGCGGACTGGAACTCGAAGTCGCTGATCGCCTGCGCGTAGTCGAGATCTTCGATGCGCGACCGGATTTCCTGCGCGTGCACGAACTGCCGCTCGTTGAGGTCGCGGTAACTGTCGAGCTGCTGCAGGCGCGAGCCGATCGATGCGCGCGTATTCTGGTTGACCGCCAACGCCTGATCGACGTTGGCGATCGAGCGATTGATCAGGTTGTGGCGGGCGGTCGCGCTCAGCGTCACCGCTCCGGTCAGCGCGTCGGCCAGGTCCTGGTAGGTCGTGAACAGATCCTGGCGCCCACCGACGGCGAGGTCGAAGCTGTCGCCGGCCGCCGGGGCCCCGGACAGCTCGATTTCGACCCCGAGAAACGCGATCTTGGCCGGCTCCTGGTACACACCCGTGGCCACCAGCGCCCCGCCGCCGTCGCGGACTTCGTAGTTGTCCGGGTCGATGAAGGTGATCGTATAGGGCCCGGGTACCCACGCCGTCGGGTCGGTCACGGCGCTGTCACCGACGACGCCACTGCCGGCATTGGCCGGATTGTCGCGCACTTCGAAGCGACCGTTGCCGACCGCGAGATCGAAGAATATCGGGCCACCCGGATCGGTCATCGCGATCGGCAGATTGTCGGCGATGTCTACCTGCCGCCGGTCGTTGTTGCCGGAGTAAGCGAACGCGCCGGTGGGGGAAACGCCGAAGGGTTCGGTGGCGACCCGGGTCCCCGCGAAAATGAATTCCTCGTTCGCGTCCTGGGTGTTGGCCAGCGCGAGCGCCTCGCCGAGCAGCGTCTCGATCTGGCGCCCGATGATTTCACGCGTCTGCGCATCGGCGGTCCCGTTGAGCGCCGCCAGCGCCAGCTCCCTGACCTGGTTGAGGTTGTCCCCGGACGCTGCCAGGGTCGCCTCCTCGAGCGCGAGGCGGCCCTCGGCGACGTCGATGTTGCGGCGGTACTGCGTGATCCGCTCGCTGAGCGCGCTGACCTCGAGCACCCGACCGGCCCCGACCGGGTCGTCCGCGGCCGAATTGATCCGCTTTCCGGATGCCAGATTCCGCTGGATTTCCGCGAGCTGCGACTGCTTGCGCTGCAGCGTCGCCAGCGTGTTGGCGAACAACTGGGCGGTCGAGATCCGGCTCACCGGCGCACCGACGCGAGCAGGGTCTGAAACACCTCTTCGGCCACCGAAAAAAGCTCCGCCGCGGCCGAATAAGCCTGCTGGTACTGCTGCAGCTTGATCGCCTCTTCGTCGAGGTTGACTCCCTGTACCTGCTGCAGGCGCCCGTCGATGTCGGCCAGCATCGCACCCTCGATCGCGCTGGCCGCTTCCAGCGAGCGCACCTGGGAGCCGACCGCCGAGATCAGGCGGCCATGGGCGTCGGTGACCGAGAGCGTACCGCCCTCGAGGACGCCCAACCGCTCGACCAGCCCCAGCAGGCGGGCATTCTCACCGTTGCCGGTGGCACCCTGGTTGGAGCCGATGGTGAACGAATCGCCGCCCTGCGGGGTGCCCGAGATCTGCAGCCGCCAGCCGTTGACCGTGATGTCCGCACCGGGGGTGTAGGCTTGGGGCGGGCCGCCATCGACCTGGTAGCTGGTCGGCGAGATGAAGGTGATGTTGACCGTCGCCAGCAGGTTCGGATCGGTCGGATCGACGACCTCGACCGGGCTCGAGGTCGCGTTGCCCCCGTTGCCGGTTGCCGGCGTGACCGCCATCGCCGAGGCCGCGGCCAGCAGCGCTGGATCGTCGATCGCCAGCGCCAGCCCGCGGGCGCCGCCGCGGGTGGGCCGGATCAGGTAACTGTCGCCGGCAGCGGCCCCGGGGTCGACGCTGATGCGCAGTCCGTCGGCGAGGAAATCCGAACCCGCTGGCACCAGGGGGACGACCTGGCCGCTCCGCTGGTTCTCCAGGCGCCAGGAAGTCCCGTCGAAACTGAGCAGATACTCGTCTCCGGTCACCGCGCCGATGTCCTCGACCACCACCGCGGTGGTGTCGGTCAGGAGGTTCGAGTTGGTGGTCGCCGGGAGCAACTGCGGAGCGGCGACCGTGAACAGGTCCAGCCCGAGGTCGCCGTTGAGGTCCAGCCCGCGGGTGTGCTGCGCGTTGACCGCGCTCGCCAGCGCCATCGCCAGGCGCCCGATCTCGTTCTGAGCCGGGGTCAGCACGTCGCGCAGGAAACCCAGCGTCCCGGCCAGCTCGCCGCCGGTCAGCAGCCGATCGACCACCTGCGGTCCGGAGCCGAAGTCGAGCGCGATCACCAGTTCGGTCTGGTCGTACTCGGACGGGATCGCGCTCATGCGCGCCACGTCCCCGCCGACGACCAGGCTCTGGCCATTGGCGATCGAGACGTTGTAGATGTTGCCGTCGACCCGGTGGACCGAGATGTCGAGCAGCTCCGACAGCCTGCGGACCGCCTGATCGCGCTGATCCAACAGGTCGTTGGGGTCGCCGCTGGCGGGGTTGAACTGGCTGATGCGCACGTTCAGGTCGCCGATC
Organism: Lysobacterales bacterium; assembly: GCA_041633655.1. Lineage (GTDB taxonomy): Bacteria > Pseudomonadota > Gammaproteobacteria > Xanthomonadales > SZUA-38 > JBFGYD01. The sequence continues at coordinate 2,589 of JBFJNB010000331.1, forward strand.
TTGGCGGTCAACTGATTGACCTCGGTGGTCATCGCGCGAAGCTGATTGTTGGAATTGGTGCGCAGCTCCTGGAAGCGAACGTCCAGGGTGGCGAACCGGTTGGCCAGCGCGCCCGCGTCGGCCAGCACCGCGGTGCGCGCGGCGATGCTGGTCGGATCGGTCGACAGATCCTGCATCCGGGCGGACAGCGAGTTGATCGCGCCGCTGAGATCGAATCCGTTGGGACCGAGCAGCGAGTCGATCAACTGCGACCGCTCGGCCATCACCCGGTTGCGCCCCAGCGCAGAGGTGGTGCCGATCAGCTGACTGAACAGCAGGTTGTCGAAGCCACGCCTAATCTGGGCCAGCTGCACCCCGCTGCCGATCGGGCCGGCCGGGGTCAGCCCGCCTTGGCGCGAACTCAGGTCGACGCTCTGGTGGCTGTATCCGGGGGTGCCGGCATTGGCGATGTTGTGCGCGGTGACCTCCAGCGCCCGCTGAAAGGTCAGCAGCGCGGTCAGGCCGATATTCTGCAGTCCGCTACTCGACATCCGGCGCTCCGGCGAACATGGTGGTTTCTACTGACGGCCGCGGTGCCGATTTCTTGAGCCCCTCGGCCAGTCCGGCCAGCGCCGGATCGTCGAGGATCTCGAGCACCTTTCGCGCGTAATGGGGGTCGGTTGCGTAGCCGCCGGCGGCCAGCGACTCGAAGTAGCTCCGAGGGTCGCCGGCGGAGCGCGCGGCCTGGTAGCGCGGGGCCTGGCCGACCAGCGCGACATAATCGGCGACGCTGTCCTCGACCGAGCGGTAGGCGCGAAACTCGGCCGTGGTGCGATGCCGCCCGCCGGCGTCGTATTCGTGGGTCGCCGCGCGTACCCGCGCGCCCTCCCAACCGGGACCGGTCTTGATTCCGAACAGGTTATTGGTGCTGCGCCCCCGCGGGTCCTCGGCGATCGCGCGTCCCCAGCCGGTTTCCAGCGCGGCCTGGGCGATCAGCGCCGCCGCCGGCTGGCCCAGCTTCGGGGCGTGGCGGCGCGCCGCCGGCAGCAGCCGGTCGATGAAGCGCGCCTTGAAGTCAGCTCCCGAGCCGGTCGTCCGCGCCCCCGGATCGGCCGCCGCGGACCGCGGCGTCGCCGAATCTGCCGGCGCGCCCGGGGCGTGCCGCGGGCTGAGTTGGCGCACGATCAGCTCGGCGATTCCGAGCGACTTGCGCCGGGCCAGGTCCGCGGCCAGTTCCCGGTCCTGCAGCTCCTGATAGGCCTCGAGCCGCTGGGAGTCGAACAGTCCGCCCTCGGGAACGGTGTCGCGCATCGATTTCAGCAGCATGTTCAGAAACAGCGCCTCGAACGCCTCGGCGGCGCGGGCCAGATCGCTCGGGGCGGCGCCGGGGCGCTCACCGCCAATGGTCGAGACCGGCGCCGACG
>JBFJNB010000332.1:0-3988 GCA_041633655.1 Lysobacterales bacterium
CGCGCCCAAGGTCCGCCTCAAGGAGAATGGCGACCACGCGATCGCCTGGCGGCTGTTCTATTCGGTCAGCAATGTCTACCGGCTGCTGCCGGCGCGCTACGCGATCAGCCGCGCCGCCCACGACGTCTCGTCCGCCGCCGGCATCGGCCTCAACACCCCGCTGACCCACAGCCTGCTCCCGCCGCGTCGGGACGCGGACTCCGGGCCGATTAGCGGTTGAGCCAACGCCCGCTGGCAACACCGACCAAGCCGGCCGGCGGGCTCATCCATCGTCGACTTCGTACCCGAAGCGCACACGATAAGGGCGCAACGCAGCGACCCACGGCTCAAGCTGCTCCCGATAGCGATGCCAGCGCCTCACGGCGCTGCGATAGAGTGGTTTGACCACCTGATGATAGCTGGCGGTCTTCAATGCCCGACGCGCGCGGGCGGTGGCAACGTGATCGAGCATCGCCGGTTCCCAATCCAGCCCTAAAAACGTCGTCAGGCGACGGCATTCCCTCTCCGGATCGGCGACCAAATCCTCGTAACGCAGCAGGTGACAAAGCGCTGGCGACCGCTCGGCAAACTCGAGCCACAAGTCTGCAAACGAGCGATAAAGCGCCACGCATCGGTCCGGGTCGACCAGATGCCAGGTCAACGGATTGCCGCGAAAGTCCTGCATCAGGCAGCTCAGGCAGACGTCGAGCGGATCGCGCGCGGCGAAGATCACCGGGGCCCCAGGCCACAGCGTCTGAATCAGCGGCAAATAAACGACGTTGACGGGCAGCCGGTCGACCAGCCGCCGACCCTCGTCGTTCGTGACGAAGGACGTCACCGCATCCCGATACCGGTGCCTCAGCTCTTCCCGGTGCACCTCGGTCAGCACGGCGAGTTCGCCCGGCAGCGGCTGTTGGAGCTCTCTCGCGCGTGCCACCACGGCATCGAGCGCCGGCTTTTCCTCCATCGTAATCAGCGCCGGATGGCCACCCAGGAACTGGTCGATCAACGTCGTGCCCGAGCGGGGGAAGCCGACGACGAACACCGGGGTTTCAGCCGCTGGCTCGCGCGCCTCGAGCGGCATGGCACGGAGAGCTTCTCCCCAGCGCGCGGCCAGGGTCGGAAACCGATCGGGATCGTGCCCCGAAGACGCGGCCGCCGCTTCGCCCACGAGTTCGCCGCCGCGGCGGAAATGCTCCCAGGCCGCGGACGGCTCGTCATCCGCGTCCGCCAGATGTCCCTGCTCGCAGCGAAAAGTCGCCCTACCCGGTAAATCGAGCCGCGCCTGATCGATCGCTGCGAGGCGGGAGCGGGCCGCGGAGAGATCACCGCGGCGCCGGGCCAACCGGGCTTCGAGCAGGTGCACCGCAGCGTCCTCGGGGTGCAGCGCCAGGCCGGCGGCGGCCGCCTCGGCGGCCGCCTCCAAACGGTTGGCTTGCTCCTCCAACCACGCCAGCTCCCGCCAGATCTCCGACCGCCCCGGATCGGCGCCGGCCGCCTTTTGATAAGCGGTGCGCGCAGCGTCGAATTCGTCGACATCGCGGTACAGGCGGGCCAGCGTCAGCATCAGACCCGCGTCTCCCGGAGTACGCTTAAGACCTGCCTTCAGCGCCTCGACCGCCTCGCCAATTCGTCCATCCCGGTAGAGCGCTTGGGCCAGGTTCTCGCTGAACCGCGGTTCGACCGGCCGCTGCGCCAGCGCAGCGCGGAAGCGCTCCGCCGCGGCCGGGTAACGGCCGCCAGCCAACAACACGAGGCCAAGGCTGTTGAGCGCGGGGGCATGGCCAGGCGCGCGCGCCAGCACGGATTCGAGTGTTCGCGCCGCGGCCGCACCGTCGCCGGCCTTGCGTTGGGCTTCGCCCAGGTTGAAACCGATCCCCGGATGGCCCGAACTGAGGCGCCAGGCCTGCCGCAGCACTTCGGCGGCGCGCCGATACGAGCCTGCTCCGCCCAGCAGAAGTCCGTGCGTATTGAGCACCGCCACGTCATCGGGGTGGCGCCGGGCGGTGCGCTCGATCATCTCCAGCGCTTCGCTGCCGCGGCCGCTGGCGCGCAGGGCCAGCGCGAGTTCCAGGGCCGCGTCCGATCGGTCGGGTTCGACCGCCAGCGCACGCTGCAGGTGCTCGATCGCCGGCTCCAGGCGGCCGGCAGCACTCAGGGCCGCGCCGGCCATCACCAGGGCCCCTGCATGGTCGGGCCGTTGTTCCAGCAACCGCCGACATATCGCATAGGCTTCCTGTACGCGGCGCGTTGCCAGCAGCTGTCGCGCCTGCGTCAGCGCAGGCTCGATCGGGGTCTTCATCGGACCGCTTGCGGTTCCTCGATTCGGGGCGGCGATTATAAGCCAGCCCTCGCAGCGGCGTCTGCCCGCGAATCGGCCGCCGTCGAGTCAACAGGGACAGAACTTCAGTCCAAGCCCCGGTATCAAACCGGATGCAGAGAGCGACTTCGGGTTACAATTTCCACGTGAGAAAAACGCGCATGGCCCCAAGCACAAACCGTTTGTTCCGCATCGCGCTGGCGCTGCTCCTGGTGCTGGCCCAGGGACAGGTGATCGCACATGGACTGGAACACTCCGGCGGCGGCGACAACCCGGTCTGTGCAAGCTGCGTCGCCGGCCATACGCTGACCGGCGCCAACCATGGCTATTGGGCGCTGATCCTGCCGCTGGCACAGCGCTTTCAGGACTGCTGCCCGTCCGATGCGGCCCACCCCTGTTTCGTTTCCGAGTCCCCCCCGGCCCGCGCTCCGCCCGCCGCCCGCTAACCGATATTTTTCTTTGCTCTTTTTTCTGCCCCGCGCGCGGGCTCGAGCGCGCACATATTCGGAGCCCCGAACAGACAAATGAACACACGATCGATCCTCATCGCCGGGACCCTCGGGCTGGTCCCGCTGACGGGCGCCGCGGGCGCCGATCCAGCCGCCGAGCTGAGCTTGGTGCGCGAACAGCTCGCGCAAATAAAGTCCGACTACCAGCAGCGCATCGCGGAACTGGAGCGCCGCCTGGCGGCTGCCGAGTCGCGGCTCGAGCAAGCCGAGCGCAACGCGGGAGAGGCCGAGGCGATGGTTCGCGACCTCGCCGCCGCGCCGCAGCCGCGCGCCCAGAGCACGCCCAACGCGTTCAACCCCGGCATCGGGCTGGTACTGACTGGTACCTACGGCAAGGTCGGGATCGGCGGCGAAGACTACGCGATCCCGGGGTTTCAGCTCGGCGGCGAGACCGGACCGGGCGACGACGGCTTTTCGCTGGGGGAGAGCGAGTTCAATTTCGACGCGAACATCGACGACAAATTCTTCGGCAAGCTGACCTTCGCGCTGGCCGATGAAGACGGCGAGCTGGCGGTGGAACTGGAAGAGGCCTGGCTGCAGACCACCGCGTTGCCGGCCGGCCTGACCCTCTCCGCGGGGCGCTTTTTTTCCGGGATCGGCTACCTGAACGGCTTCCACCGCCATGCCGACGCGTTCGTCGACCGGCCGCTGCCCTACCAGGCGTTCCTGGCCGGGCAGTACCTGGACGACGGGGTGCAGCTGCGCTGGCTCGCGCCGACCCTGCACTACCTCGAATTCGGGGCCGAACTGTTGCGCGGCGCGCGCTTCCCCGGCGGCGGCGACGGCGGCCAGGAGGCATACACGCTGTTCGCCAAGACCGGCGGTGATTTTGGGTCGAGCCACAGCTGGAAGGCCGGCGCCTTCTACCTCGACGCCGACGTGGCCGCGCGCAGCGGCGGCGAGGGCCACGGCAAGGGCGAGGAGCCGGACGGTCTCGAGGGCTTTGCCGGGGACAGCGAGCTGTGGGGCCTGGAGGCGGTCTACAAATGGGCGCCGCAGGGCAACCCGGCCGTGCGCAACCTGGTGGTCCAGGGCGAATACTTCGAGCGCAACGAGGATGGCTCGTTCGAGGGCCTGGCCTACGCGGGCGACCAGCGCGGATGGTACCTGCAGGGCAACTACCAGTTTCGCCCCGGCTGGCGGATCGGCTATCGCCACGACCGCCTCGGCGCCGACAACC
>JBFJNB010000333.1:0-3983 GCA_041633655.1 Lysobacterales bacterium
AGCTTCACCAGGGCGATGTCGTTGCGCTTGGCCCGGCCGTCGAATCGCGGGTGCTTACGAATCGCCGCCACTGCCCGGACGACCCCGGTCTCCGCCCCGAGGTCGCGCCGCCCGAACAGGACTCGCGTTGTTTCCGGAATGCCCGCCGGACAGTGCGCCACGGTCAGCACCCAGCAGGGGCTGATCAGCGCGCCCGCGCAACTCAGGAATTCCCGATATCCGTCCGGGCGTATCCTGCAGATTGCGCCCAACCACGGTGTGGCTGACCGGCCGAGCGCCGTACGCTCGTCGTCTGGGGCCGCTGACCGCGATAGATCGAGCGCCACTTCGCCCGGCAGTTTCGGTTGGCGCACCCCCCTGTCGGCCTCAGTCGGGCGCGTGCCAGACGCCCATGTGAGTCGCGTGATTCTCGGGATCGACCTCGCATTCGATCCCCGTCAATGATCTGCCTCTCGGCAAGGGGAGTTTGAACCTCTGAAGCGCGACGGGGTGAGAATGATCTCCGCTCGCCGGAATGGTCCCGGTGAACTTGTTGCCGCTCCGGGTCAACACGACGCCGTGCCAGTCGTTGTGCACCTTGGGGTCCGGGCAGTTGCTGAGGTCACACTTGATTCTGTTCGTGCCGGCGTCGACGAATTCGATCCATTCGCCGGGGTTGACGGGCGGATCCGGCTCGCCGAGTGGTGAGATTCGCTCACCGTTGATTCGGAATTCGGCGATCTGCCGACGGCCAAGAAAATCACTGATGTTCGCCATCGCTTGGTTCCTCGTAGTGGGGTTGATGTTGAGTGGTCGCTGACGGGCAAGTCTCTCGCTCGCGACCGCCACGTTTCACTGATACAGGTGCCGCCCACCGCCAAAGTGGGCGAAGCCAGCCCAGTAGTAGGGCGAGCGCGTCTGCGGGCTCGCCAGGAACTCGAGCTGGGCCGCGCGCAGCGCCGCCAGCGCGGGGTCACCGGCCGCCAGCCGGCGGTAGTAGTTCTGCATGAAGCGCGGCGTGTGCCGGTCCGAAACCCGCCACAGGCTGGACACCACGTTGGCCGCGCCCGCGGCCAGGAATCCGTAGGTCAGACCGATCAGGCCCTCGCCGTTGACCAGCGCACCCCGCGCGCCTTCGCAGGCGCTGAGCACCACCGAATCGGCGGTCAGGTCCAGCGCCATGATTTCCGGCAGCAGCAGCAGCGACGTTTCGGTGGCGCCGGACCCGGTCGAGCTTGCCAGCGCGAGGCCCGACGACTGCGGGAAGCGATCGTCGACGAACCCATGGGTGGCGAAGTGCAGCAGCGACGCTTCCGGCGCGCTGCGCATGACCTCGGCCCGCGTCGCAGCGGGCCCGAGCAGGATCGTCGTCTCCTCCGCGGGGTAGAGCTCGGCGATCGCCGAGATCTCGGCAGCCGCGTGCGGCAGCGGCTGGGAATCGTTTTTCGGCTGGCCCACGAGCAGCACCTTGGAGCGCTGGCGAAGCGGACGAGGCGGCTCCTCGGCGATGAAAGACAGCGACGGAACGATGCCGATCTCGTAATTCTCGACCAGCATCGAGCGGGGCTCCAGCGACGGCGCCATCAGCGCCGCGAACGGGAGATAAAACAGCACGCCGTCCGGCACGAACAGCAGGCGGTCGACCGCGCCCAGTCGTTCGACCCCCGGCAGCAGCAAGCGGGTCAGGTCGGCGCGCTGCTGCTCCGGCGCCTCGACCTGACCAAATCGGGGCGTTGAGTAAAAATCATGCACGGCCCCGACCAGCGCGGCGATCCCGCTTCTCGCCGGGAGCCGGTGAAGCTGCAGCCCGGCTTGGGTGACCACCCAGACAAAGCTTCGCCGTTCCCCGAGCGCGTAGACCAGCACCACGGTTGCCTCGTCCAGCCGGGAGCGCACCGATTCCAGATCCAGCGGCGCGTAGCGCGACCCAATGGCGTGTCGCTCGGCCCGATCCAGCTCGGCCAGCACCTGGGTCTGCCGGCGCTCGAGTTCCGCGACCTCGGCCGCTTTGTTGTCGTCGATTGCTCGCCGCAGCAGGTAGGTCAGATGGTTGAGCCGGTCTCGCAGCTCTCGCGCTGACGGATCGAAGCCGGAAGACGGAGCCTCGTCCGAGGGGCTCGCTCTGGCGAGTTCCCGCAGGCTGACCGCGCGCGCTTCCTGGTGCGCCACCAGGGCCGTCAAGGCGTGGTCTTGCCGTCCCGATCGCAGGTGCTTTTCCACCAGCAGGTCGGTGCGCAGCTCCTGCAGGTTGCGCTTCGTGGCCAGATAGGTCGCCCGCAGCGTCGCGTTGTGGATCGTCGCTCGGTTGCCCGCGACCTGCTCGATCGCGCGCTCGACCCCGGCCAGGGCAAGATCGAGCTCCCCCCGATCGTAGTCGATCATCGCCAGCAGCAGACGAGCCTGCACCTCGATTTCCGGGGCCTTGATCCGCCCTGCAATCTCGATCGCCTGTTCCAGCTCTCCGCGCGCCCCGTCCAGACCGGCGAAGCGGCGCGCGTCGCCGAGCGTCAGCAGCGCCTCGGCCAGGGAGCGCGGCGCGTCCTCGGCGGTAAATGCCGCGACCGCGGCCGCTGCGGCCTCGACGATCCCGCGTCCGGCCGCGGGGGGCGTCGCGCCGGTCTTGGCGCGGTCCAGCCTGACTTGGGCGATCGCCAGTTCGAGCTGAGCGATCCGGATCGGATGACCCGCCTGGCTCTCCAGGGGCAGCGCCAGCGACAGGGCCTCGAGCGCGGTTTCGTGCTCGCCGCGCAGCGCGCGGACTTCTCCAATCGCGCGGTAGGTGGTCGCCAGGTCGAGGATCTCGCTTAGTTCGGCGCGCTGTTCGCGGGCCTGCTCCAGGAACGCTAGCGCCTTGTCGAAGTCGCCGGTCTGGGCGTAGCCGACGCCCAGCGAATGGCGCGCGCGCGCGATCCCGGCGCGGTCCTCCAACCGCTCTCGAATCTCCAGGATTTCGAGCTGTCGCTCCAGAAACGCCCCATAGTTGCCGGTCATCTCGATCAGTCTGGCGAGGTTTCCCAGCACGTCGGCCTGACCCCTGAGATCGTCGATCTGGCGCTTGATGCGCAGCGACTCCTCGAAGATCGCGCGCGCCTGGTCCGATTCACCGCGCATGTAGTGAATGCCGCCGAGATTCTGCAGTATGGTCGCGGCCTCGGTGACCTCGCCGAGCGACTCCATCCGGGCGGCAGCTTGACGGTACAGCCGCTCGGCCTCGGTCAGGCTGCCCGAGTAGTGGTGGATCAGGGCCAGGTTGTTCTGGGCGAACGCGGCCTGATAGGCCTTGCCCTGGGATTCGAAATCATCGAGCGCGGATTCGAGCAGACCCAGCGCCGCGTCGGTCTCGCCCATCACGAAGCGTACGTAACCGAGATAAACTCGGGCGACCGCGGCGGCGCCCGGATTGGACAACCGCGCCGCGTCATGGGCTCGGGTCAGCCGGTCGATTGCCGCTTCCTTGCGGCCGAGTTCGAAATGGGCGACCCCTCCCAGGTAGTCGGCCATCGCCTGGCGCGACCGATCTCCGAGCGCGGCCCAGTCCCCGGCGGCGGCACGGTAAAGTCGGGTGGCCCGTTCCTTGCCGGCTTCCTCGCCGCTGGCGTACGCCCGGCCGGCCTCGAACATCCGCGACCATGCCGACAGCGTATGGTCGTCGACCCGGTGGAGGCGGATTTGATAGGTGCCGGCAGGCACCCCCGACCCGGCGAGCGCGATCTCGAGGATCGCGGTCGGCGCGGAACCGCCGCGCAGCATCAGGATCTCGGGGAACTCACGATGGCCCGGGGAATCGACGCTGGCGAAGACTTTGCCGTTCGCGTCGAGCAAAGAGCAGCGGATACTGGTATCGGCCGAGCCGACCTCGATCACCAGGTCCTGATCATGCCGGCGTTCGATGCGGTGACGATTGGGTGCGGCGCGGCTCAGGGGGAATTCATGACTCGCCGTGAAGTCGACTTCGCCGGCGTCGAAGTACACCCCGACGTCGGCCGACGCCACCGACGCCGACG
>JBFJNB010000334.1:0-3982 GCA_041633655.1 Lysobacterales bacterium
TGCTCGACGATGGTCGCCTGACCGATGGCCACGGGCGTACCGTGGATTTCCGCAACACGGTGCTGGTGATGACCTCCAACCTCGGCTCCCAGGTGATCCAGGAGCTTTCGGGTGAGGCGCGCTACCAGCAGATGAAAGCAGCGGTGATGGAGATCGTGGGCCAGCACTTCCGCCCGGAATTCATCAACCGGGTCGACGACATCGTCGTGTTCCACCCGCTGGAGCGCGACCAGATCCGGGCGATCGCGCGGATCCAGGTCGAGCAGCTCGCCCGGCGCCTGCGCCAGGGCGGCCTGGACCTGGAACTCAGCGACGCCGCGCTGGAGCTTCTCGGCGAGGCCGGTTTCGATCCGGTATACGGCGCCCGGCCGCTGAAGCGCGCGATCCAGCGCCAGTTGGAAAACCCGCTGGCGCAGCGGATCCTGGCCGGCGAGTTCGCCGCGGGCCAGGTGATCCGGGTCGGGGTGGCCGGCGGGCAGCTCAAATTCTCGGGTGCCAAGCCCAAGCTTGAAGCCGTCAGCTAGGGCTCATACGCTTGAAACCTGGATACCGAGCAACGGACGGGTGTCCGAAAGAACCGGCGTGAGTGCTGAACGGAGGCGAGTTGATGCCGATCTATGAATACCAGTGCGGCGCGTGCGACCATCGGCTGGAGGCGCTGCAGAAGATCTCCGACGAGCCGTTGCGCGAGTGTCCCGAGTGCAGCGAGCCGGAGCTGAAGAAGCTGATCTCGCCGGTCGCCTTTCGGCTGAAGGGCAGCGGCTGGTACGAGACCGACTTCAAGACCGACAACCGGCGCAACGTGCTCGACGGCGACAAGGGCGAGTCGAAGGCCGGCGGCAAGGCCGAGGCGGGCAGCGAGGCCAAGCCGGAAAAGAAAACCGAGCCCAAGCCGGCCAAAACCGATGCGCCGGCAGCCGGCACCTGACAACCAGCAATAACAACGAAAAAAAACCGATGCGCACGCACTACTGTGGAGAGATCAAAGAAGAACTCGCGGGCCAGCAGGTCGCCGTCTGCGGCTGGGCCGACTCGCGGCGCGATCACGGCGGGGTGATCTTCATCGACCTGCGCGACCACACCGGCGAGCTGCAGGTGGTGGTCGATCCCGACAACGAAGCCGCCTTCAGCGCCTGCCGCGAGGTGCGCAACGAATTCTGCCTGCGGGTCGCCGGTCGCGTGCGCCCGCGGCCCGAGGGCCAAGTCAAGGCGGACCTCGAAACCGGCGCGGTGGAGCTGCTGGCCGACTCGGTCGAGATCCTGAACCCCGCGCCGCCGCTGCCGTTTCAGCTCGACGAGCAGGCCAACGAAGAGATCCGGCTCAAGCACCGCTACCTCGATCTCCGGCGTCCGCCGATGCAGCACGCGCTGCGCCTGCGCCATCGGCTCAACCGGGCGCTGCGGGGCCACCTGGACGGTCGCGGCTTTATCGAGGTCGAAACCCCGATCCTGACCAAGGCCACCCCGGAGGGCGCGCGCGATTATCTGGTCCCCAGCCGGGTCACCGCGGGCGCGTTCTACGCGCTGCCGCAGTCGCCGCAGATCTTCAAGCAGCTGCTGATGATGGCCGGCTGCGACCGCTACTACCAGATCGCCCGCTGCTTCCGCGACGAGGACCTGCGCGCCGATCGCCAGCCCGAGTTCACCCAGCTCGACATCGAGATGGCGTTCGTTGAGCGCGAGGACGTGCTGAACCTGGCCGAGGGGATGATCCGGTCGGCGTTCAAGAAAGTGCTCGGCGTCGAGCTCGCCGATCCGTTCCCGCGCATGAGCTACGCCGAGGCGATGCGCCGGTACGGCTCGGACAAGCCGGACCTGCGGATCGCGCTGGAACTGATCGACGTCGCCGAGCACCTGAAGCAGGTCGAATTCAAGGTCTTTTCCGGCCCGGCAAACGACCCGCATGGGCGGGTCGCGGTCCTGCACGTCCCCGGTGGCGCCGAGGTGTCGCGCAAGCAGCTCGACGGCTATACCGAGGCGGTCAAGCGGCTCGGCGCGAAGGGGCTGGCGTGGATCAAGGTCAACGATCCGGCCGCCGGCGCCGACGGCCTGCAATCTCCGATCGTGAAATTTCTCGACGCCCGCGCGATTAGCGGCATCCTCACGGCGACCGGAGCCGCCAGCGGTGACCTGCTTTTGTTCGGTGCCGGCGACGCGGCGACCGTCTCCGAGTTCATGGGCGCTCTGCGCCTGATGATCGGGCGCGACCTGGACCTGGTGGCGCCCGGCTGGCGGCCGCTGTGGGTGGTCGACTTCCCGATGTTCGAATTCGACCCGGGCGCGCACCGGTGGTTTTCGGTCAATCATCCGTTCACCGCTCCCGCCGTCGACGATCGGGCAGCGTTGGCCGCCGCTCCCGGGGAGGCGCTGTCCAAGGGCTACGACATGGTGCTGAACGGTTCCGAGATCGGCGGCGGTTCGATCCGTATCCACGACCGCGAGCTGCAATCGGCGGTGTTCGAACTGCTCGGTCTCGAGCCGGCCGAGGCCCAGGAGAAATTTGGCTTCCTGCTGGAGGCGCTGCGCTACGGCTGCCCGCCGCACGGCGGGATCGCGTTCGGCATCGACCGCCTCGCCGCGCTGATGGTCGGGACCGAGTCGATCCGCGACGTGATCGCGTTTCCCAAGACCACCTCGGCCTCGTGCCTGATGACCGAGGCGCCGTCGCCGGTCAGCCTCGATCAGCTCCGCGAACTCCACATCAACGTAATCAAGCGTCCCGGCCAGTAACCCCTCGAAGCCCGGCTCAAGAACTCCTCCCAACGGCCGATTCTAGTCACGAGTCGCCCGGGCGACGGAGCTGTCTGGGATCGAGGACTCGGGTTGCGGGAGTGCCGGTGAGCACGAGGTACTGATCCTCCGTGGGCCGGTTGAACGAGTACCTGGCTTCGTGTCATTGCGCCTGCCGCAACCCGGGCTTCCTTCCCTTCATTTTCGAATGAGGAAGGTCGTTGAAATACGTTCAATGCTGCGGCGTCATCCTGTCACTCAACCTGGCTGCCGCGGAGACCGTCTGCGCCGGTGGCCTCCGCGAGCGGGTCAAGAACTGGCTGTTGCCGCCCGAAGCACGGGCCGCAACGATCGAACATGACCGGCCCGAACTCGACCGCGTCGCAAGCGGCTGCGTCGCCTGCCACAATGGCGTACGGGCCACCCACATCGTCGTCAAGAGCGCCGAGGCTCCGCTGCAATTCTCGATTTCGGGCGCGCAGGGAAACCATCCTGTCGGCATGCCATATGACTACTACGCCACCACCCGAGCGCGCGAGTATGTTCCGCGCTTTTCGCTCCACTCCAACATCACGCTGGTGGATGGCAAAGTGACCTGCATATCCTGTCACCGGCTCAGGCAGGCCGGCGCATCCGCCGAGTTCTTCGAAGTCCGGGTCAGTCATGCCGCGTCGGTTGCAGCGGAGCCAGAGAGTTGCACCGCGTCCGGGGAGCTGACCATCGGGCCCCAAGACGGAGGGCTGTGCCTGGCCTGCCACCGGATGTAACCGCGTCCCGGCGCCTGCTGGCGGGCACGGTGGCGCGCTCCGTGGCCCGGCGACATTCGCCACGCCCTGACCCATTTCCGCGGGCAATGGTAAAATCCGGCGGTTTGGAACAAGGACTGACGAATCATGGCCGGGCACAGCAAGTGGGCCAACATCCAGTATCGCAAGCGCGCCCAGGACGCCAAGCGCGGCAAGGTATTCACCCGCGTCATCCGCGAGATCACGATCGCCGCGCGCGAGGGCGGCGGCGATCCCACGGGCAACGCGCAGCTGCGCCTGGCGCTGGACCGGGCCAAGGCCGCCAACGTGCCCAACGACACCGTCGACCGGGCGATCAAGAAAGCCACCGGCGAGCTGGAGGGGGTGCACTACGAGGAGGTCCGCTACGAGGGCTACGCCCCCGGCGGGGTCGCGGTGATGGTCGACTGCCTGACCGACAACAAGAATCGCACCGTGGCCGCGGTGCGCCACGCATTTTCCAAGCA
>JBFJNB010000335.1:0-3975 GCA_041633655.1 Lysobacterales bacterium
CTACCCCCTGAACGACCAGACGTTTCTCGCCGGCGGCCTCGAGTGGCGTGAAGAGGACTTCACGATCGGCATCGGCCAGCTCGAGTCGTACGAGATCGGGCCGCTGGCGGCGCAGGGCTTCAGCGCGGCGTCCAACGGCTTCCCGGGCTTCAGCGACATCGCTGCCGGCAAGTGGAGCCGAGACAACATCGCGCTGTACGCAGACGCCGAATTCAATCCGAATCCCGACTGGACCCTGGGAGTGGCGGCGCGCTGGGAGGACTTCGACGACTTCGGGACCACGACCAACTTCAAGGTCGCGACCAACTACCGGGTCAACGAGACCTTCGCGCTGCGCGGCAGCGTCAGCACCGGTTTCCGCGCCCCGACCCCGGGTCAGTCGAACGCGTTCAACGTCTCCACCGAGTTCGACCTGGTGCTGATGGACCTGGTCAACAACGGAACCATTCCGTCGACCAACCCGGTGGCGCAACTGCGCGGCGGGGTTGCGCTGGAGCCAGAGGAATCGACCAACATCACGCTCGGCGCGATCTTCTCGCTGGGCCAGGTCGACCTGACGGTGGACTACTTCAACATCGAAGTGGATGACCGGATCACGGTTTCGCAGAACTTCTCGCTGACTCAAGCCGAGATCGACGACCTGGTCGCCTCCGGCGTGACCTCGGCTGCGAACCTGCAGAACTTCCGGTTCTTCACCAACGACTTCGATACCGAGACCGAAGGGCTCGACGTCGTCGCCACGACTTCGACCGCGTGGCTCGGGGGCGAGACCGACTGGTCGCTGGCGTTCAACATCACCAACACCGACGTCAAGAAGTTCAACCCGCAGACGCTGGACGCCACCCGGATCCGTGAGCTGGAAGAAGGCCTGCCGGACACGCGCTGGTCGATCACCGGCAACCACCAGATCGGCGGTCAGTGGCGGGTGCTGGGGCGGCTCAGCTACTACGACGGCTGGTACGACTCCGAAGACGTGCAGGAGTACGGCAGCGAGTGGCTGGTCGACGCCGAAGTCGGCTACGACTTCAACGAGTCCACCAGCCTCGTGGTCGGCGCCCAGAACCTGCTGGACCAGGTGCCGGACGAGAACCGCGGCGCGCGCACCGGCGTGGGCAACCGCTACAGTCAGTTCTCGCCGTTCGGCTTCAACGGCGGGTTCTACTACGCGCGGGTGAGCTGGCGCTTCTAATCGTCCGACGGACGATGAGCTTCGAAGGGGCGCCTCGGCGCCCCTTCTTTATTGGGATCCCGCCGCCCTGGCTACCGCGCGGAGGCGTTGCGGGAGACGGTGAACACCCAGCCGCAGCGCACCGCCACCGCCACAACCGCGGCGAGGCAAGAAAGCGTCGCCACGATGTCGGCGTGGTTGACCGGCAGGATCAGCCAGGCCGCAACGTAGCCGAGGCCGGCCAGAAGAAAACTCCAGCCGGCGAAGCGCTGCAGCGACTGGGCCCTCTTGGCTTCGCAGCGCAGCGCCGCCAGCGGGGTGAGGATCTTCGGCATCACGTTCCCGATCACGATCAGGAACACGCCGACGGCCACCCCCCACACACGACGGGTCAGCTCGAGTTCGACCTCGCTGATCGCGCCGAAGAGCTGGATGCCCATCGCGCCCGCCAGGATCAGGCCGGCGGAAGCGACCGAAGCGATAAAAAAGCGGCGCTCGGCCTCGCCGTATTCCGCCAGCGGTCGGCGCCTCAAGAGGTAAGTCACGATGCCCCAGATCACCGGCATCGAGGCCATTCCGATCGCCCAGGCGACGGCGCCTTCCGGCTTCAGATACCAGTTGGCGGCGCCGAGCCCGACGACCAGCACGGTCAGGGCGGCGATGATGGTGTGGAATTGTCGATGGGTCATCATGGTTCTTGATCCTCGTTCGATTGCTGCGCCTGAACGTCCAGGCCGAAGGTCTTGGCAAATCCCAGCAGCGCATCTTCCAGCACCGACATCTTGAGTCGGTAGATAATCTGTTTTCCGTTGCGCTCCGCGGCCACCAACCCGGCTTCCTTCAGCACCGTGAAGTGGGCCGACATGGTCGGTTTGGAAAACTCGAAGTGGCCGGCCAGTTCACCGGCGTTCATCGGCCTTTCGCGCAACAGCTCGAGCACACGCCGTCGGGTCGGATCGGACAGGGCTTTGAATACGCTGCTCATAATTCGTAATTTAGCTAAATAACTAAATGATGTCAACCATCAAAGCAGAGACTTGCTCATCGGGACGACGCGCAGCGAGAGCCCGCTCTTCATCGGATAGTCCTGAGGGCTACCGGCGCGGTAGCCGCAGGCGCGGTAGAACGGCAGCCCCGGCAGGGTCGCGCCCAGCTCGAGTCGGGTAAAGCCGGCCGAGCGTGCGGCGCGCTCGCAGCGCTCGAGGATTCGGCGGGCGAGGCCCCGGCGGGCGTGATCCGGGTGCACGAAAAAAGCCCGTATCTTGGCGGCCTCGGTGGCGGGGTCCAGGCGGCGGGAGTCCCGACCCTCGATCGCGTCGCTTCCGAACAGCGTGGCGCGAAAGCTCCACCCGCCGCAGGCCACCGGCGTGCCACCCGACTCGACGATGAAGTAGGTGCCGTCCCCGATCAACTGGCTGTCGACCCCGAACACCCCGTCGAGCGCGGATTCGACCTGCTCGCGGGTATAGTCGCTCCCTCGCAGGCCGTGCGCGGACGCCCGGATGAGGCGAGTCAGCGCCGGGACATCGCGCTCCCGCGCTGGGCGGATCCGATAGCCGGCGGCGCCCGACCGGCGGCGGGTCAGCACCAGTGCAACCCCGCCCAGCGTGGCGAGCGAGGCCAGCACCAGGCGTTCGGTCACGGGCTCGGCGAGCAGCGCGACTCCGCCGAAAGCGGCGATCGGCGGGACCGACAGCTGCACGGTCGCGGCGTGGGTCGCGGGCAGACCTTTCAGTGCGGCGTACCAGATCACGTATCCCAGCGCGGAAGCGAGGGTCCCGGAAGCGATCGCCAGCGCCAGCCCCGGATTGGAGATATGGGCACTGCCGGCGAACACCAGGCTCAGGATTGCGACCAGTGGAACAGAGCAGACGAAGTTCAACGCGGTCGCCTCAATCGGATCGGGCGCGTTCCTGCCGAGCAGGGAATAGGCGCCCCAGCCGATTCCGGCCCCGGCCATCAGCACCGCGCCGAGGGGGTGGGGGGCGTTCAATCCCGGAAAGACCAGGTAAACCAGCCCGGCCACGGCCAGCCCCAGTCCGATCCACGAAACCAAACCGAAGGGCTCGCCGCGGCGCAAGGCCACGCCAAACATCGTCATCTGGACCGCGCCGAACAAAATCAACGCGCCGGTCCCTGCGCTGAGCCAGGTATAGGAAAACGAGAAGAACACCATGTAGGTCGAAAGCATCGCCGCGGCCCGCCAGTCGACCCGGGGGCGGGGGCGCCCCCGAAGCCAGCCGCGCGGGACGACGATCAGCGCCAGCAGCAACGCCCCGGACGCCACCCGCACCGTCGTGAAACTGGCAGGATCGATCAGGCTTTGTCCCAGCGCCAAGCGGCACAGCAAAGAGTTGGCGGCGAAGGCGAGCATCGCCGCGGCGGTGAGTGCGGCCGTTCTGACATGCATCTCCTATAATCTACACAGGGAGCAGCAGGAAGGCTTGCATGACTCCGAAACTAACCGGCTTCGACCACGTCCACGTGTACGTCGCTGACTGGGCGGCGGCCGAGCGGTGGTATCGACGGGTGCTCGGTCTCCAACGGGTCGAGGCGCTGATGCCGTGGGCGGTCGACAATGGTCCGCTGACGATCGAGAACGCCGACGGCTCGATCCACCTGGCGCTGTTCCAGACCGATCGGCGGCCGCCGATCTCGACCGTCGCGTTCGGCGCCACCGGGGAGGAGTTCCTGGCCTGGAAGGATCATCTCGAAGCGGCGCAACTCACGCTCCGGGTGACCGACCACAGGCTCGCCTACTCGCTGTACTTCAGCGACCCCGACGGCAACACCTACGAGATCACCAC
>JBFJNB010000336.1:0-3961 GCA_041633655.1 Lysobacterales bacterium
CCTTGACCAGATCGCCGGTCATCTGGGTGAAATCGAGCAGCTCCGGCGTGTACATCCGGGTCAACGGCCCGATGATCTCGTGCACGTCGCCTCCGGAGCAGAAATTGCCGCCGGCGCCGGTGATCACCACCGCCCGGATCTCCGGCTCGTAGACCAGCCGCCGGAACGTATCCCGAAGCTCGGCGTAGGAATCGAACGTCAGCGGGTTCTTGCGCTCGGGGCGATCGAGCGTGATCAGCGCGACCCGCTCCTTGAGCCGCCATCCAAAATGTCGAGGTTTGATCTGATCGGTACCCATCGGCTAAGGCTCACTCTCCGGCGTTGTTAGCGACCGATTCCTTGACCCGCCCCAGCAGCGCCTGCAGGGTCAGGACTTCCGCCGGATCCAAGTCGGCGAAGAACTCCTTGAGCCAGCGCTCATGGCGGTCCGACATCGCCGCGAACTCCTGCCGGCCGCGCTCCGTCAGCGCGACGTAGGTGCTGCGCCGATCGTCCGGGCGGCGCTCGCGCTGGATCAGGCCCTCGTCGGCGAGCCGGTTGATGATGCCGGTCACGTTGCCGTTGGAGACCATCAGCCAGCGCGACAGCGCGCCCATCGCCAGGCCCTGCGGGTGGCGGTTGAGCGCCGCCATCACGTCGAAGCGCGGCAGGGTGGAGCCGAACTCCCGCCGCAGGCGCTCGCGGATCTGCTTTTCGATCATCGTGGTCGAGGTCAGCATCCGCAGCCACAGCCGGATCTCCCGGTGCTCCTTTGGCGTCTGTTGGAATCTGTGTTGCGCAACTCGAACCTGTTCCCGCATTAGCCTCTCCTCCCCATCTACATCACTTCGCCGCCGGCGACCACGATGGCCTGGCCGGTCACCGAGCGCGCATCGTCGCCGCACAGCCATGCCACCGTCGCGGCCACCTCGTCCGGCTCGATCAGCCGCCGCTGCGGATTGACCTTCAGCAACTCGGCCCGAGCCTGTTCCTCGCTGCGCCCCGTAGCCGCGACGATCTTGTCGATCGCCGATTCAACGATCGCGGTATCGGTGTAGCCCGGGCAGACCGCGTTCACCGTGACCGCGGTGCGGGCCAGCTCCAGCGCCAGGGTCCGGGTCAGCCCGATGACCCCGTGCTTGGCCGCGCAGTAAGCGCCGACATAAGCGTAGGGCTTCAGCCCGGCGGTACTGGCGATGTTGACGATGCGCCCGTAGTCGGCCTTCATCAGCTCATCGAGCACCGCCCTGGTGCAGTGGAACACGCCGCTCAGGTTGACCGCCAGCGCCCGGTTCCAGAGCTCGAGCGTGGTGTCGGCGAGTCTGGCGGTCTCGACCGAGCCCGCGTTGTTGACCAGCACCGCGATCGGGCCGAGCCTATCGCGTGCCGCCGCGAACGCGGCCTTCACCGCGGCCGCATCGGCCACGTCGGCGCACTCGACCGCGGCGCCTTCGAGCTCCCGTTGCACCCGCTCCAGGCGCGCCCGATCGCGCCCCATCAGCGTTACCTTCGCGCCGCGGGCAGGGAGCCGCGCGGCGATCGCCGCGCCGATTCCGCCGCCACCGCCGGTGACGACCGCGTGCCTGTCTGCCAACGGATGCCGGGTCACGGATACCTCCACAGAGGATTTATTTTAGGTTTAAAGTATATCCGCTCGCAAGGCGCCGCGATGGCCGGCGAACTACCGATCCGCCAGCCGGGCGGCCAACTCCCGAATCACTTCCAGGGCGAGTTCCACCTCTTCGAAATGAGTGTTGTAGCCGAGCACCGCCAGCCGCAGCACGAAGCGGCCGTCCAGGGTCGTGGACGACAACAGAATCTGGCCGTCGGCGCGGATCGCCTCGTTCAGTCGCCGGTTGAACTCGTCGGCGTCCCCGCGCTCGGGCCGGTAGCGGAAGGTTACGACCGACAGATCGGGGGGCGCGCCGACCTCGAACCCCGGTTCGCGTGACAACCGGGCGTGGAAATGATGCGCAAGCTCGAGTTTCTCGGCGAGCGCGGCGCGAAACGGGGCCAGCCCGAACAGCTTCAGCGGCAGCCAAAGGCGCAGGCCCCTGAACGGCCGGGTCAGTTCCGGCGACCGGTCGCAGGCCGAGCGCTCCTGCTCCTTGTCATCCTGCATGTAGGCGCCACGCAGACGGAACGCCTGCCGCAGATGATCCCGGTCGCGCACCAGCACCACCGAGCTTCCGCCGGGCAGAAACAGGCCCTTGTGCGGGTTGAAGATCAGCGAATCGGACCGTTCGATGCCGGCCAACCGCTCGCGGCCCTCGGGACACAGCATGAAAGCCCCGCCGTAGGCGGCATCGACGTGCATCCAGACGCGCTCGGCCGCGGCGATATCGGCGATTGCCGGCAGCGGGTCGACCGCACCGGTGTCGGTGGTGCCGGCGGTGGCCAGCACCAGCCAGGGGTTCAGACCGGCGGCGCGGTCGGCACGGATCGAATGCTCGAGCGCCTCGGCCTGCATCCGGTAGCCAGAGTCCATCGGCACGCGGCGCACCACGCACTCGCTCAAGCCGGCGATGCGCAGCGCCTTGACGAAAGTATGGTGGGACTGCGCGGTCAGGTAGACCACGGTGCGTTCGACCTCTCGGCTGCTGATCCCGGCGGCCTCGCGCGCGACCACCGCGGCCGACAGATTCGACACGCTGCCGCCGCTGGTCAGATCGCCGTCGGCGCCTTCCGGGTAGCCGAACACCCCGGCTAGCCACTCGATCAGGCGGCCCTCCAGCCGCGCCGCGCCCGGCGCGGCCGAGCCGACCCCGGTGTAGCGGTTGTTCACCGCGGCCAGGAAATCGCCCAGCGCAGAGTAGTACAGGCCGCCGCTGGGAATATAGGCGAAGAACCGCCCGGAGCCGATGTGCAGGCCGGAGGGCTCGACGTGGCGCCCGAGCAATTCCAGGCAGTCATCGATCGGGCTCGGCTGCTCGTCGAATTCGAGCCCTCCGCGCCAGCCGTCATCGGCGCCGGCCGCTCCAAGCACCGCGCCTCGTTCGAGCCGGGCCAGATACGCCTCGGCGTGCGCGGCCACGCGTTCGAGTGCCGCCGCCCGCGAAGCGGCGTCGATCTCCAGGGCCCGCGCCGCCCGCTCCAATTGTGCCAGCCTGCCGTCAGGCTCGATCACAGCCTGGCCACGACCGATTTCAACTCGGTGTACTCGAGCAGCCCCTCGTAGCCGTTCTCGCGGCCCCAGCCGGACTGCCTGTAGCCGCCGAATGGAATCGCCATGTCCGGCAGCCCGTGGCAGTTGATCCAGACCAGCCCGGCGCGCAGCTCGGCCGCCAGCCGATGCGCGCGGCTTAAGCTCCGGGTCCAGATGCTGGCCGCCAGGCCGTAGCGCGAGTCGTTGGCGAAGCCGACGACTTCGTCGGGGTCATCGAAGCGCATCGCCGCCAGCACCGGACCGAACACCTCCTCGCGCACGATCTCCATCGAGGCTTCGGTGTCGGCCAGCACGGTCGGGGAGAAATAAAAACCGCTTCCCAAGTCCAGCCGCTCGCCGCCGGCGACGACCCGCGCGCCCTCCCCCCGACCGCGTTCGACCATCGCGTGGACCCGGTCCAGGTGCGCGGCCGAGATCAGCGGCCCCATCTCGGTGGCCGGGTCCGAACCGGGCCCGACCTTGAGCCCGCGGGCGATCTCCGCGACCCCGGCGACGACGTCGGCGTAAACCGGGCCTTCGGCGTACAGCCGCGAACCGGCGACGCAGACCTGACCCGAGTTGGCGAAGATCGCCTCGGCGGCGCCGGGAATCGCCTGCTCGAGGTCGGCGTCGGCGCAGACGATGACCGGCGATTTTCCGCCCAGCTCCAGGGTCACCTTCTTGAGGCTCGCCGCCGCGGCGGTCGCGACCGCCTTGCCGGTCTCGGTCGAGCCGGTGAACGAGACCATGTCGACCCCGGGGTCGCGCACCAGCGCCGCGCCCGCTGCCGGCCCGCTGCCGGTCACGACCGTCAGCACCCCCGCCGGGAGCCCGGCC
>JBFJNB010000337.1:0-3936 GCA_041633655.1 Lysobacterales bacterium
ACGAGATCATCGGCCCGCTGACCAAAATGGACATGGGGGGCTTGCTGCGCTTCACCCGCATGACCGGCGACACGGTCAAGGCGATGCGCCACTGCCCGCAACCGATCGTGGCCGCGATCGACGGGGTCTGCGCCGGGGCCGGCGCGATGCTGGCGCTGGCATCCGACATCCGCTTCGGCACCGCGGCGAGCAAGACCGCGTTCCTGTTCACCCGGGTGGGTCTGGCCGGCGCCGACATGGGCGCCTGCGCGCTGCTGCCGCGGGTGATCGGGCAGGGGCGCGCGGCCGAGCTCCTGTTCAGCGGCCGCGCGATGTCGGGCGACGAGGGCCTCGCGTGGGGTTTCTTCAACCGGTTGCTGCCACCCGACGAGGTCCTGGACGAGGCCATCGGCTATGCCGAACGGCTCGCCAGCGGGCCGACCTTCGCGCACGCAATGACCAAGAACCAGCTCAACCTGGAATGGGACATGTCGCTGGATGCGGCGATCGAAGCGGAAGCCCAGGCGCAGGCGATCTGCATGCAGACCGAGGACTTCGCGCGCGCTTACCGGGCGTTCGCGAACAAGGAAAAGCCCGAATTCAAGGGCGACTAGGAACGCCGGCGGAATGGCTGACAGAAGTTACCTGGCCTGGCCGTTTTTCGAGCCGATCCACCGGGAGCTGCAGGAACGGCTCGAGCGCTGGCTCGACGCCCGGCGCGGCGAGCTGACCGACGAAGACGGTGGGATCGACGAAAGCTGCATTCGACTGGTGCGGCTGCTCGGGGCGGCCGGCTGGCTGAAGCACGTGGCACCCAAGAGCGAGCGAGGCCGCGGCCGCCTGGATGTGCGCGTGCTGTGCCTGCTGCGCGAGCACCTGGCGTATCTTTCGGGGCTGGCCGATTTCGCGTTCGCGATGCAGGGGCTGGGCAGCGGCCCGATTTCGCTTTTTGGAACCGCGCGCCAGCGCAAACGCTACGTGGCGCGAGCCGCCACCGGGCAGGCGATCGCCGCGTTCGCGCTGTCGGAAAAAGAGGCCGGCTCCGACGTCGGCGCGATCGCGACCAGCGCGGCGGCCGACGGTGACGGGTACGTCCTCAACGGCGAAAAAACCTGGATCTCCAACGGCGGTATCGCGGATTTCTACGTGGTGTTTGCGCGCACCGGCGAGGCGCCGGGCACCAAGGGCCTGAGCGCGTTCATCGTCGAGGCCGGCGACTTAGGCGTCGAGGTCGCCGAGCGCATCGAGGTCATCGCTCCGCACCCGCTGGCCACGCTGCGTTTTAGCGACTGCCGGATCCCGGGCGATCGCCTGGTGGGTGAGCGCGGCGACGGATTCAAGATCGCGATGGCGACCCTGGACGTGTTCCGCTCGACCGTCGGCGCGGCCGCGCTCGGGTTCGCGCGCCGGGCGATGGACGAGGCGATGGCGCGCACGCAGGAGCGCCAGTTGTTCGGCGCTCCGCTGTCACAACTGCAACTGACCCAGGGCGCGATCGCCGAAATGGCGCTGGACGTGGATTCCAGTGCCTTGCTGGTCTACCGCTCGGCCTGGACCAAGGACGTGACCGGGGAGCGCGTGACCCGCGAGGCGGCGCTGGCGAAATGGGCCGCGACCGAGGCCGCGCAGCGGGTCATCGACCGCGCGGTTCAGCTCTTCGGCGGCCAGGGCATCGTCTCCGGCACGCCGGTGGAGCGGCTGTACCGCGAGGTGCGCGCGCTGCGCATCTACGAGGGCGCGAGCGAGGTGCAGCAGGTCATCGTCGCGCGCCAGGAATTGGCCCGGCTGACGCGCCAGTATGGCGATTGAGTTCGACCTAAGCTCGCTGCCGGACGCCTTCTTCGACGACCCTTATCCGACCTACCGCGCGCTGCGCGAGCACGATCCGGTGCACCTGAGTGCGGACGGTTCGTACTTTCTGACCCGCTATGCGGATCTGAAGGAGATCTATCGCGACCCGGGGTGCAGTTCCGACAAGCGCGCGCTGTTCGGGCCCAAGTTCGGGCCCAGTCCGCTCTACGAGCACCACACGACCAGCCTGGTGTTCAACGATCCGCCGTATCACACCCGGGTGCGCGCGCTGATCGCCGCGGCGCTCGACCCGGCCACCGTGCGGGCGATGCAGCCGGAACTGGAGACCCTGGTGGATGCGCTGCTGGACGACCTCGAACAGCGCGGGCGGATCGACCTGGTCGAGGATTACGCGGCCCGGATCCCGGTCGAGGTAATCGGCAACCTGCTGCGCGTGCCCCATGACCAGCGCGGCCCGCTGCGGGGCTGGTCGACCGCGATCCTCGGCGCGCTGGAGGTCGATCTGAGCGCGCGGCAGATGGCGGCCGGCAACCAGGCGGTAGAGGAATTTCTGGCGTTTCTCAAGGACCTGGTCGATGCGCGTCGCCGCCGCCCGCTCGACCCGAACACCGATCTCCTGACCCACCTGATCCAAGGGGAAGGGGAGAACCGGTTGAGCGAAAAGGAACTGCTGCACAACCTGATTTTCCTTTTGAACGCCGGCCACGAGACCACCGGCAGCATGATCGGCAACGCGGTGCACGCGCTGCTGGTCAACCCGGATCAGTTGCGGCGGTTGCGCCGGGACCCGGGGCTGATCCGCGGCGCGGTGGAGGAGACCCTGCGGTTCGAGCCGCCGGTGCAGATCGGCAACCGCCAGACCACCGCTCCGGTCGAGCTGCCGCCGGTGACCTTGCCCGCGGGGGCGCAGGTGTTCTTGTGCATAGCCGCGGCCAATCGCGATCCGGCCCAGTTTCCCGACCCGGATCGGTTCGACATCGGCCGCCGCGCCAACGCGCACCTGGCCTTCGCCGCGTACCGCCACGCTTGCCTGGGCAACCTGCTGGGACGGCTCGAAGGCGCGATCGCAATCGGGCGGCTGGTACGGCGCTTCGGGCGCATGGAGTTTGCCGGGACGCCGGTTCGCGAGCGTCGCGCCCGCTTCCGGCGTTTCCAGTCGCTGCCGCTGACGGTCGCGTGATTGCAACAGACGGGTTAGACTCGGGGCAGGAATCGCACCGGAGGAAAAAGGAGTTGAGAGTTCTCGTCATCGGCGCCAACGGCACGATCGGAAAGCATGTCGTCGCCGCATTGCGCCCCACCCACGAGGTGGTCGAGGCCTCGCGCAAGGGCGCGGTGAAGGTCGACTTGAGTGATTCGGAAACGATCGATGAGATGTACCGAAAGGTCGGGTCGGTCGATGCGGTGGTCTGCACCGCGGGCAGCGCGCCGGTCGGCTCGCTGACCCAAATGAACGAGACCGCTTATCAGCAGTCCTTCCGGAGCAAGCTGCTGGGGCAGATCAACCTGGTCCGCCTCGGGATCGATTACGTCAACGACGAAGGATCGTTCACCTTGATCAGCGGCGTCTGGGGCCGCTCCCCGCGACCGGGCGCGTGCGTGATCGCCCCGACCAACGCGGGAGTCGACGGTTTCGTCCGCGCCGCCGCGCTGGAGCTGCCGCGCAAGATCCGAGTCAACGCGGTCAGCCCGCCGCTGGTGCGTGAGACCGCGGTTGCCCGGGGCCTGGGCAACCACGGCCTGCCGGCCGCCGACGTGGCCCGCGCGTTCGTGACGCTGATAACCGGCGAAGCCAACGGCACTACCGTCTATCCCGGCGACTAACCCGCCATGAAAATCACGGTCGCTGTCATTGCGCTTATGCTCAGCGCGTGCGCGACCCTGGGCGATGCCGCCCGGGAAGCGGCCACCGACCCGGGCACCTGGGTCCCGCTGGCCGGCGCGGCGGCGTTTTCGATCGGCAATCTCGATCGCGAGACCAGCGATTGGGCGCTGCGTGAGAACCCGATCTTCGGCTCCGAGGATGACGCCGACGATGCCAGCGACGTCCTGGTCGGCGCCCTGGTACTGACGGCGCTGGGTACCGCGCTGGTGGCGCCAGAAGTAGAAAAAGGAAAGAAACCCACCCGCGTCGCGGGGGGGGCG
>JBFJNB010000338.1:0-3936 GCA_041633655.1 Lysobacterales bacterium
CCCGCGCGAGCTTTGTCACTGGGTCGGGGGCAGGCGCTGCTGGCGCTTGTACAAGAGCGGCCAGCTCGTATTCTGAGTGTGTGGAAACGCCTATCGGCTCAAGCCAACGCGCTTCTTTGCCTTGCGGCAAAACCGCCCCTCGTCTTGCGCCCGCCTCGTCGGGTGCGGTATCGATCCACCGGCCGCTTGAGTGTCGTTCATGGTTGACAGAATGAGTCGGCGCTTGTTGTTGTTGCGGCACGCCAAGTCGGCCTGGGATCGGCCGCTGCCGGACATCGAGCGCCCGCTGGCCGAGCGCGGCCGCCGCGCCGCGCGGCTGATCGGCGACTGGCTGGCCGAGCGCGGCGACCCGATCGATGCGACCCTGTGCTCGCCGGCCGAGCGCACGCGTCAGACCTGGGATTTGGTTCGCGCGCGGCTCCCCGACCCGCCGGCGGCGAATACGGTACCGGAGATTTACGAGGGTGACCGCGAGGCCCTGCTGGGCGTGCTCGCGGGTGTTCCGGACGACCGGTACTGCGTGCTGCTGATCGGCCACAACCCCGGCCTGGACTCGCTGCTGCGCTGGCTGGTGCCGGAAGAGCCGGCCACGACTGCCAAGGGCAAGCTGATGACCACGGGTGCGGTCGCGGTGCTCGCGTGCCCCCAGCGCTGGGATCGGCTCGCCGCAAGCGGCGCCGAACTCGAGGTGCTGATGCGCCCGAAGAGCCTCGAGTCTAAGAAGACGAAGCGATGAAAATGCCGCTGTTCTTTTCGTTCTCGCGGCACTCGACCGAGATCACCCAGACCCGGCCGCCGGTGGCCTGTCTGACCCAGGGGTCGAGGTAGTCATAGACGAACCTGGCGCTGCCTTCCATGCTGACGTCTTCGAACACGGTAAGCCGGCACGCGCCCTCGGCCTCCAGCTCCATGAAGCGCGGCAGCAACGGATCGTCCGCATCGATCAGCAGGGTGTGATCGAAGTGCTGCTCCAGCCACCGCCGGACCTCGTCCAGCGCCCCGAAGTCCATCACGAAGCCGTTTTCGTCGCGCTCCTCGGCCCCGAACCAGACCGTGAACTCGCGGCTGTAGCCGTGGATCTGCTTGCAGTGGCCGGCATGGCGCCATTTGCGCTGCGCGCACGGTAACCCGGAGAAGGTCTTCGACGATCGGTACACGGCGGGCTGACGAGCCTCCTACGCGGTGCGGGCCTGCCGCGCCACGCGGCAGCGGCGGTAGTTGAGAATGTGGCTGGCCGCCAGCAGCAGCCCGCCCGCGGACGTGACCGCGCGCTCCTCGACGCTGCTTATCGGCAGCGCGATCAGCGCGAGCACGATCAGCGCCAGTCCCGCCGCCCCCAGTAACGGCACCGACAGCTCCCGATGGCGGCGATAGCCGGCGCTGAGCGCGACCAGCGAGGTTGGAAAAACCAGGAAGAACAACAGGAAGTGAAACGACTCGCCCCCCGGCTTCAGCCATCCGAACACCGGCACCAGAGTCACCAGCGCCGGCGCCAGCAGGCAATGGAGCAGGCACAGGCCGGACAGGAAAACGGCGAGTCGGTCGAGCATGTCGGGTTCGGTCGATCCTAATTGATATATTATAACATACCAATTACGGGCTTTCGCGGCGATCCTGCGCGGCGCAGTCCCGGCACAGTCCGTGCACCTCGATGGTCTGGCGTTCGGCCCGGAAGCCCTTGGCGCGGGCGGCCTCGACCACCTGGTCGGCGAGCACCATGTCGTCCAGCTCCACCGCGGCCTCGCAGCGGTCGCAGATCAGGAACTGACCGTCGTGGGCGGCGTTGGGGTCGCCGCAGCTGACGAACGCGTTGAGCGATTCCAGCCGGTGGATGAATCCGTGCGCGAGCAGGAAGTCGAGCGCCCGATATACCGTCGGCGGCGCCGCCCCGCCGCGCGCGCCCTTGAGCCGGTCCAGCAGCTCGTAAGCCTTCACCGGCTTGCCCCGCCCGACCACCAGCCGAAGCACCTCCTCGCGCAACGGGGTCAGCCGCACCCCGCGCTCGCGGCACTGGCGCCGCACTGTCTCGATCAGTCGCTTCGTCCCCATCTCCCAATTATCGCCGATCGGATGCAGAAGCGAAGTGGACACGCCGATCGGCACGCCATGTTCCTACGGCCTGGGCCGTCTCCGATAAACGATGACGCCTCAATCCAGCACGAACTCTTTTCGGTAATCCTGTGCCAGGGTCGGGTCCTGCTGGTCCTTGACCAGCCAGCAGTCGCCGATCGCAAGCCGATCCATTTCGGTGCCCATGAAGCACCGGAACGCGTCCTCGGGAGTAGCCACGATCGGCTCGCCGCGGATGTTGAAGCTGGTGTTGATCAGCACCGGGCAACCGGTCAGGCGCTCGAACTCCGTCAGCAGTCGATGAAACCGGGGATTGTGGTCCGGTCCAACCGTCTGCACCCGGGCCGAGTCGTCGACGTGGGTGACCGCCTGGATCTCGGAGCGCGGTGCCTTGAGCCGCGCCAGCCCGGTCGCGGATCGCTCGCGGCGTTCGAGCAGGCGCTGCGGGTGCACCTGGTCGACCAGCAGCATGTACGGGCTCACCAGCCCGGCTTCGAACCACTCCGCGGCCCGCTCCTCCAGCACCGCCGGTGCGAACGGCCGGAACGACTCGCGGAACTTGATCTTCAGGTTCAAGGTGGTCTGCATTTCCCTATCGCGCGGATCGCCCAGGATCGAACGCGCCCCGAGCGCACGCGGGCCGTATTCCATCCTTCCCTGGAACCAGCCGACCACCGCTCCGGCGGCGATCTCGCTGGCGGCGCGCGCGATCAGTTTGGACTCCGACAACACCTCGAAGCGCGCGCCGAGCCCCTCGAGCCGGGATTGGACGTCGGCCGGCGAGAACCCCGGCCCCAGGTACGCTCCGCGCATCGCGTCGGGCCGGACCGGCCGGCGCGGCTGCTGGAGGTAGCCGAAGTGGGTGTAGAGCGCCGCGCCGAGCGAGCCGCCCGCGTCGCCGGCCGCGGGCTGGATCCAGATCCCGTCGAACAGGCCCTCGCGCGCGAGCTTGCCGTTGGCCACGCAGTTCAGCGCCACCCCGCCGGCCAGGCACAGGTTCTTCTCGCCGGTCTCGCGCTTGAGCGAGCGCGCCAGCCGCAGCACTACCTCCTCGGTCACCACCTGGATCGACGCGGCCAGGTCCATGTGGCGCTGCTCGAGCGGCGATTCCGGTGCCCGCGGGGGCCCGTCGAACAGTCGCTCGAAGCGGCGGTTGGTCATCGTCAGCCCGGTGCAGTAGTTGAAGTAGCGCTGATCCAGCCGGAACGAGCCGTCCTCCTTCAGGTCGATCAGGTGTTCGCGGATCGACTCCTCGTAGCGCGGCTCGCCGTACGGGGCCAGTCCCATCAGCTTGTACTCGCCGGAATTGACCCGGAAGCCGCAGTAATAGGTGAACGCCGAATACAAAAGCCCCAGCGAGTTGGGAAAGTGGATCTCCCGGTGGATTTTCAGCTCGTTGCCGCGCCCGATCGCCGCGGTGGTCGTGGCCCACTCGCCGACCCCGTCCATCGTCAGCACCAGCGCGCGCTCGAACGGGGACGGAAAAAACGCGCTCGCCGCGTGGCTCAGGTGGTGCTCGGAGAACAGCAGGTCGTTTTTCGGCGCCTGCCCCGGATAGAGCTCGGCCAGCGAGGTTTTCAGGGTGGTCTTCTGGAACAGCTTCTCCTTGAGCCACAGCGGCATCGCCATCGCGAACGATCGGAACCCGCGCGGCGCGTACTCGACGTAGGTCTCCAGCAGGCGCTCGAACTTGACGAACGGCTTCTCGAAAAACACCACGTAGTCGACCTGATCGAGGCCCACGCCCGCCGCTTCCAGGCAGTACTTCACCGCGAGCGCCGGAAACCGCGCATCGTGCTTGCGCCGGGTGAAGCGCTCCTCCTGTGCGGCGGCGACGATGGTGCCGTCGTCGAGCAGCGCCGCGGC
>JBFJNB010000339.1:0-3926 GCA_041633655.1 Lysobacterales bacterium
AGCGCGCAGGAACGCCAAATACAAGGCGTGTACCGCAGACAATATGTCGATATTGCCAAAGGACACAACGCAGTAGTTGGCGTTCATGCACGCTCCCAGGGGCGTGCCGCACAAGGCCTGTGGCAAGGCGCGGTTCGCCGGGAATGGCCCGGTCCTTGCCAAGAACCGCAACGCGGCCACAGGCCTTGTGCGGCATGCCCCTGGGAGCGTGCAGAAACGCCAGCTACGGCGTTGTGTCCCTTGGCAATATCGACATATTGTCTGCGGTACACGCCTTGTATTTGGCGTTCCTGCGCGCTCTGATGGTCCACGAACCCCCCAAACAGGTCACTAGGTCGATGAATGCCGCCGTCGCGTTGCTGCTTTCGCTGTCGGCCGTTGTCCCGGCGAATGCGGCGGCGGCCGATGGGGATCGCCTGCTCGCGGTGATGGACGCGGAACTCGAGCGCACGTTCGGGTTGCTGTCCGAGGCCCCAACCCCGGCCTATTTCGTCGCCTACCGGGTCATCGACCGTCATGCGCACGGCCTGAGCGCCAGCTTCGGGGCGCTGACCGGGGAGTCGAGCGACCGCCGCCGGCGGCTGTTCGTCGAGGCGCGCACCGGCAGCTACCAGCGCGACAACACCCACGCGCTGCGCTCCGACGGCCTGCGCTGGGGCATCAATTATCGTCACAACTGGTCCGACCTGCCGCTGGCCGACGACCCCGAACCGATCCGGCTCGCGATCTGGCGGGCCACCGACCGGGTGTATCAGCAGGCGCTCGATCACCTGAGCAAGGTCGAGACCAATACCGTGGTCAAGGTGGCCGAGGAGGACGCCGCCCCGGATTTCTCGCGCGAGGACCCGGTGGTGCTGCTGGAGCCCGAGCAGCCGCTCGAGTTCGAAAGCTGGATCTGGAAGGACAAGCTGCGACGCTACAGCGCCCGTTTCGCCGGCAACGCGCACATCCTGGTTGGCCGGGTCACGCTGGGCGCGTCCAACAACGTCTCGCGGTTCGTCAACAGCGAGGGCACTCGGGTGCGCAAGACCGACCGCGTGTTCCGGCTCCACCTCGAGGCCGTGACCAAGGCCGACGACGGGATGGAGCTGCCGCTGCAGCACACGTTTCTGGCCCGCCGCGTCTCCGAGCTTCCGAGCGACGCCGAGGTGCTGGCAAGGGTCGATGCGCTGATCGCCCAGGCCGATGCACTGCGCGCGGCGCCGATCGTGACCGCCTATCAGGGCCCGGTGCTGCTGGAGGGGCGCGCCAGCGCGGTGTTCTTCCACG
Organism: Lysobacterales bacterium; assembly: GCA_041633655.1. Taxonomy (GTDB): domain Bacteria; phylum Pseudomonadota; class Gammaproteobacteria; order Xanthomonadales; family SZUA-38; genus JBFGYD01. The sequence goes on from JBFJNB010000339.1 coordinate 1,270, forward strand.
AATTGCTGGGGCACCGGGTCGAGGGTCACCGGCTGCGACGCGAGGAAGACGCCCAGACCTTCAAGCGCAAGCTGGGCGAGCGCATCCTGCCGCCCGGGTTCCGGGTCTATTTCGATCCGACCGTGGACGCGTTTGCCGGCACCGCGCTGGTGGGCAGCTACGCGGTCGATGACGAAGGGGTCCCGGGGCGTCGGGTCGACGTGATCGAGGACGGGGTGCTGAAGACGTTCCTGATGTCGCGGATTCCGATCGAGGGGCACCCGCGCTCGAACGGGCACGGGCGGGCGCAGGCCATCTTCGGCCGAACCCCGGTGGCGCGGCAGTCCAATCTGTTCGTCGAGGTCGACGGCGCGGTCAGCCGCGAGCGCCTGAGGCGGGATTTCCTGGCAGCGCTTGACGAGCAGCAGCGCGAATGGGGGCTGATCATCCGCGACGTCGAGGGCGGCTTCACCGGCACCGGGCGGATCGACCCCAACGCGCTGAAGGTCATCCCGACCGTGGTCTACAAGGTGTATCCCGACGGCCGCGAGGAACTCGCGCGCGGGGTGGACGTGATCGGGACGCCGCTGCTGACGCTGTCACACGTGCGGGCCGCGGCCGACGACGCCGCGGTGATTCATGGCTGGTGCGGCGCCGAGAGCGGCTTCGTGCCGGTGTCGCTGATCGCCCCGTCGATCTACCTCGACCGGCTCGAGGTCCAGCGCAAGCCCAAGTCCCAGGTTCGCCCGCCGCTGCTGCCGAACCCGGTGCCGGAGGATCGGTGAGCGCGCTGGCGGTTATCGCGCTCCTGCTCGCGGCCGGTTTGGCGCCGGCCGACGGCGATCCGGTGTTCGCGGCGATGACCGACGAGATGGAACGCAGCATGCGCGAGTTGAGGCTCGAAGACGAGCCGCAGCCGTACTTCATTCAGTACCGGGTGGACGACACCTATGCGCTGGCCCTGGCCGCCAGCGCCGGCTCGCTGACCCGCCACCAGGAGCGGCGTTACCGGCGCGGCAATGTCGACGTGCGGGTCGGCGATTACGACCTCGATTCGAGTCTGGTGCAGCGCTTCGGTCACAGCGGCTCGCGACTGGACCACTATTACAACCCGCAGAGCTTCGAGCTGCCGATCGACGACCGCTACGAGGATCTGCGCCGCGGCCTGTGGCTGGCAACCGACAGCGCGTACAAGCGGGCGCTGGAGGATTACGCGGTAAAGAAGGCGGACGCCGAGGCGAGCGTCGATCGCGATCGACTCCCGGACCTGTGGCGGGTTACGCCGGCGCGGATCGACGAGCACCGGCCCGCGATCGAGCTGGACCAGACGGTCGCGATCGCGCTGGTGACCGATGTCTCGCGGCGGCTGAGCACCTACCCGGCGGTCCAGGACTCGGCCGCCTGGCTCAACGTCGGCTACCGCGAGGTCCGGTTCCTGAACTCGGAAGGCAGCCGCTTTCGCCGCAGCGTGCCCGAGATCACGTTCGGGGCCACCGCCGCGACCCAGGCTTCCGACGGCGCGCTGCTGTGGGACTACGAGCTGCTCAAGGTGAGCGACTGGAATCATCTGCCGAGCGCCGCCGAGCTGGCCGAACGCGCGGCCGAGCTGGGCAGGCGGCTGACCGAGGCGCGCAGCGCCGAGCGCCTGGACAGCTACATCGGCCCGGTGCTGTTTCGCGCGCAGGCCGCGGCCGTGCTGTTCGCCACCGCGTTCGCGTCCCAGCTTTCGTCGGTGCCGCCGATGGTCGCCTCCGAGCCCGCGGTCAAGCCATGGGTCGCGGGCCTGGAAGAGCGCACGATGCGCTTCGGGCGCAAGCTCGGGGCGCGGGTGCTGCCGCGCGGCGCCGCGCTCATCGACGATCCGACCCGGCGCGACTGGAACGGGATCCCGCTGCTCGGTGCCTACGCGGTCGACGACGACGGGGTCCCCGCGAGCCCGACGGTGCTGGTCGAGGACGGCCGCCTGAAGCGGATTCTGTCGACCCGGATTCCGATGTACGGAACCACCGGCACCAGCGGCAACAGCCGCAGCGGCTTGCCGCAGCCGAGCAACCTGATTCTGAGCACCGATTCCCCCGCGAGCGCGCGCGACTTCGAAACCCTGCTGGAGGAGCTGCGCATCGATGCCGGCGCCGAGCACGTGCTGGTGGTCGAGAAAATGGCGGTCGAGGAGGCGCAGCGCAGCCTGGAATCGATGCAGAGCATGACCGTGTTCAACTACGGCGAGCGCCTGCCGGAAGTGCTGGTGGCATACAAGGTCTACCCGGACGGCCGCCGGGTGCGGGTGCGCAACCTGCACCTGGAACCGTTCGCGGTGCGCGAATTCCGGCGCCTCGAGGGGATCGGCGACGACGCCACCGTGTTCACGATGCGACCGCCGTTTCCCGAGGGCGGCTTTTTCCTGAGCGGAATCACGGGTCGCATGGAGGCGGCCAGCTACGTGGTCCCGAGCTTGTTGTTCGAGGAGCTGGCGGTGGCCGACAGCAAGGTCATGGACCGGCGCCCGCCGCTGCTGCCGCGGCCGGAGGTCTCGCCCTGACCGGCAATTTTCCGCCCCTGCAAGATTGAGGAGTATCAAGCGATGAGCAAGCCTTTCCGTCACGATCCCGAAGGCACCCGCCTGCCGGTCAAGCTCGATTCGACCTCCAACGGCGAATTCGCGCCTATCCCGCTGGACC
>JBFJNB010000340.1:0-3924 GCA_041633655.1 Lysobacterales bacterium
CGAGCGCCTGCGCCGCGAGTCGATGGCCCGCAGCGAGGAAGCCGAGCGCGCGCGCCGCGAGGTGGTGCAGGCCCGGGCGCACTCGGAGCTGGTCGAGCGCGAGGCCGAACTGGCACGCGAGGAGGCGGCTCAGGCGCGGCGTCTGGCCGAGGCCCAGGGGCGTGAGGCGGAGCTGGCGCGGCAGGAAGCCGAACTGGCCGTGGCGACCGCCGACTCGCTGCGCCGCCAACTGGAGAACCTGCAGGCGCGCGAGACCAGCCGCGGGCTGATGGTGACTTTGGGCGACGTTCTGTTCGAGTATGGCCGCTCCGATCTCAAGCCCGAGTCGCTGGCCAATCTGAACCGCTTGATCCAGTTTCTCGGCCAGTACCCGGATCGTACCGTCAGCATCGAGGGCCACACCGACAGCCGCGGCGGCGCCGAATTCAATCTGCGGCTGTCACAGGCGCGCGCCGACGCCGTGCGCACCGCGCTGATCGAGCGCGGCGTGCCGGCGGCGAGGCTGCAGGCCGTGGGTCTGGGCGAGGAGTTTCCGATCGCCAGCAACGAGTTGGAAAGCGGGCGCCAGCAGAACCGGCGGGTCGAAATCATCATCCTCAACAGCGAGCAGGCACCGCGCCCCGGCGCACCCGGCTGAGTGCCCTCGAACCCGCCCGGCGGCCGTTGCCGTTGGTCCGGAATTGCGCTACCTTAGATCGCGGACGAGTCCATGCCATCAAGGAGCGTCCCGTGAACACGCATGATTCGGCCCGCGTCTAACCGGTCCCCGCTGACTGTATCGCGCTTCCTTTCCCGGGCAGCGCCGACCGTAGCCCGTGCATCGATCTCCCCGCGACCCGCGCGTCGCGGTGCTCGGTTGCCGCGTCGTGCGAATTCCCATTCAACCGTCAAGCTGATCAAAGGAGGGTGCCGTATGTTCGAGAACATGCAGGATGAAGTCGAAAAGATGCTCGGAGAGAACATCGAGTTCCGCCGCCTCTACAACAAGCACCAGGAGCTGGATCGCCAGGTGCACGAAGCCGAAATCGGACTGCACCCGATGGAAGATCTGGCGCTGGTGCAGTTGAAGAAGGAAAAACTCAGAGCAAAAGATCGACTGGCCTGGATCCTGAACAAGGAAACAGCGATCAACCGTTAATTCCAATCACGGCCAAGTGCCTGCGCCGTAGCAGGTCCGTCCCCCGGTCGCAGGCGCGACCCACCTCTGCAGGCCCCTGGCGAGCCAGCCACGACCGCGCCGCGCGCGGCGGGAGGGCCCGTAGGCCCCTTCGAGTGAACCCATGAACGTATTCGATAACGTCCTGGACATGATCGGCCGCACGCCGATGGTCCGGGTCAATCGCCTCGATACCGGCCCCTGCGAGCTTTACCTGAAGCTGGAGAGCCTGAATCCGGGCGGATCGATCAAGGACCGCATCGGTCTGCACATGGTCGAGGAGGCCGAGCGCGCCGGCCGGATCAAGCCAGGGGCAACGCTGGTCGAGGGCACCGCCGGCAACACCGGGCTCGGCCTGGCTCTGGTCGCGGCGCAGAAGGGCTACCGACTGATCCTCGTGGTCCCGGACAAGATGAGCCGGGAGAAGATCTTCAACCTGAAGGCAATGGGCGCAGAAGTGATTCTGACCCGTTCAGACGTGGTCAAGGGCCATCCGGATTATTACCAGGACCTGGCCCAGTCGATCGCCGATCAGACCGAGAACGCCTATTTCATCAACCAGTTCGGCAACCTCGACAACCCCCGGGCGCACGAGCAGACGACCGGGCCGGAGATCTGGGAGCAGATGCAGGGTCGGCTCGACGCGATCGTCGTCGGGGTCGGCTCCAGCGGTACCGTGACCGGGCTGTCGGACTTCTTCGCGCGCGCCGCGCCGGCGGTCGAGCTGGTGGTGGCCGACCCGGTGGGCTCGATCATCGCCGAGTACGTCAACCAGGGGAACCTGACCGAAAAGTCATCGGGCTGGCTGGTCGAGGGCATCGGCGAGGATTTCCTGCCCACGATCAGCGACTTCAGCCGGGTCACCCGGGCGTATTCGATCAGCGACGCCGAGAGCTTCGCGGTCGGGCGCGAACTGCTGCGCGCCGAGGGCATTCTCGGCGGTTCCTCCACCGGCACCCTGATCGCGGCCGCGCTGCGCTACTGCCGCGAGCAGGCCAGACCCAAGCGGGTCGTGACCCTGGTCTGCGATACCGGCAACAAGTATTTGTCCAAGATGTACAACGACTACTGGATGCTCGACAACGGATTCCTGGAGCAGACCCAGCAGGGTAATCTGCGCGACCTGATCATGCGCCCGTACTGGAAGCACGACACGGTGATCGTCGGGGTCAACGAGCCGCTCAACACCGCCTATGCGCGGATGAAGCTCTACGACGTCTCCCAGTTGCCGGTAATGGAGGGCGAGCACATCGTCGGCATCATCGACGAATCCGATGTACTGCTGGCCGTCTACGAGCACGAAGATCGGTTCTCCGAGCCGGTCTCCAGCGCGATGACCAAGGAGCTGGATTTCATCGACGTCGGCGCCCCGCTGGCGAAGCTGATCCCGATTTTCGACGCGGGCAAGGTCGCGATCGTGCGCGAAGGCGACGATTTTCTCGGTCTGATCACCCGGATCGACTTGCTCAACTACCTCCGGCGCCGGCACAACTAACCATGAGTAAAGAACGCAAGGCGGGCCTGGCCACCCGCGCGATCCACGCTGGCCAGCAGCCGGACCCGGCCACCGGCGCGATCATGACGCCGATCTTCGCGACCTCGACCTACGTCCAGCGCAGCCCGGGTCAGCACCAGGGCTACGAATACTCGCGCACCCACAACCCGACCCGGGGCGCTTACGAGCGCTGCGTGGCCGATCTCGAGGGCGGAATCGCTGGCTTCGCGTTCGCCTCCGGGATGGCCGCCACCGCGACCGTGCTCGAGCTGCTCGACCACGGCGCCCACGTGATCGCGCTCGACGATCTCTACGGCGGCACCCGGCGGCTGTTCCGCCGGGTGCGCGAGCGCAGCGCGGGCCTGAGCTTCGATTTCATCGACATCGACCCAGCCACCGATCTGGAGCGCTGGCGGCGACCGGAAACGCGAATGATCTGGCTCGAAACCCCGAGCAATCCGTTGCTGAAGGTGGTCGACATCGCCAAAGTGGCCGAATTCGCGCGCCGTCATCGACTGCTGCTGGCGGTCGACAACACCTTCGCGACCCCGATCCTTCAGCGCCCGCTCGAACTCGGCGCCGATATCGTGGTTCACTCGGCGACCAAGTACTTAAACGGCCATTCGGACATCGTGGGAGGGGTCGTCGCGGTGGCCGACAAGGAGCTGGGCGAGCAGCTTGCGTTCCTGCAGAACGCGATCGGCGCGGTGGCCGGCCCGTTCGATTCGTTCCTGGCGTTGCGGGGCCTGAAGACGCTGGCGCTGCGGATGGAACGCCACTGCGCCAGCGCGGCGCGCATCGCCGAGTGGCTGAGCCGCCACCCGCGGGTCGCGCGGGTGATTTACCCGGGTCTTCCCGACCATCCCCAGCACCGGCTTGCCGAGCGCCAGATGAGCGCGCCCGGCGGCATCGTTTCGTTCGAGATTGCCGGCGGACTGGAAGCGGCGCGGCGGATGCTGGAGCGTTGCCGGCTGTTCGCGCTGGCCGAATCGCTGGGTGGGGTGGAGAGCCTGGTCAACCACCCGGCGATCATGACCCACGCGTCGGTCCCGGCCGACAAGCGCGCCGAGATCGGGATCTCGGACAGCCTGATCCGGCTGTCGGTGGGGATCGAGGACCTGGATGACCTGATCGGCGAGCTGGAATGCGCCCTTGAATAGGGCTCAGGCGCCGAGGTCGAGCCGGTAGTGCCAGGCCTGGTCGCGGATCCAGCCGAGTTTCTCGTAAAGCGCCTGCGCCGCCCGATTGCCGGGCAGCGTCTCCAGCACCAGCC
>JBFJNB010000341.1:0-3916 GCA_041633655.1 Lysobacterales bacterium
CTGCTGGAAGCCGCCGGCGTGAAGGTGGATCTGGCGCCCGATCAGGTCGCGCGGTGCATCCGCGAGACCGGGCTGGGCTTCATGTTCGCGCCGGTGCACCACGGCGCGATGAAGCACGCCATCGGCCCACGCCGGGAGATGGGCGTACGCACCATCTTCAACGTCCTCGGCCCCCTGACGAATCCGGCCGGGGCGCCGAACCAGGTGGTGGGCGTGTTCAGCGAGAGCCTGATCGAGCCCCTGGCCCAGGTGCTGGGCCAACTCGGCAGCCGCCACGTGCTGGTGGTGCACGCCGACGACGGGCTGGACGAGATCAGCATCGCGGCCCCGACCCAGGTGTCCGAGCTGCAGGAGGGGCAGGTTCGCAGCTACCGGGTCACGCCGGAAGAACTCGGAATCGAGCGGCAGTCGCTGGACTCAGTCCGGGTCGACGGGCCGCATGAGAGCGCCGCATTGATCCGGCGCGTGTTCGCCGGTGAACCAGGCCCGGCCGCCGACCTGGTCGCGCTCAATGCCGGCGCGGCGCTGTATGCTGCCGACGTTGCCGCGACCTGGGTCGAGGGCGTGGCGCGGGCGCGCGGCGTGCTTGCCGACGGGGGCGCGGCGCGCAAGCTGGCGGCGCTGGCCGAGTTGACGGCGTGAGTTCGCCCGATATTCTGAAGACCATCCTGGCGCGCAAGGCCGAGGAAGTGATCGAGCGCTCTGGCGAGACGAGCCTGGAAACGCTGCGGGCACGGTCAGCCGACGCTCCGCCCGCGCGCGGTTTCGCGGCCGCGCTCGAGAGCACCGCCGCCGCCGGCCGGCCCGCGGTGATCGCTGAGATCAAGCGCGCCTCGCCCAGCAAGGGCACGATTCGCGAGGAGTACGACCCGGCGGCGCTCGCGCGCAGCTATGCCGCCGCTGGAGCAGCCTGCCTGTCGGTGTTGACCGACCGGGATTACTTCCGCGGCGACGATGCCGACCTGGTCGCGGCGCGCGCCGCGTGCACGCTGCCGGTTCTGCGAAAGGACTTCACGGTCGACCCATATCAGGTTTACGAGGCGCGGGTGCTGGGCGCCGACTGCATCCTGCTGATCGTCGCCGCGCTCGGCGATGCCGCGCTGACCGATCTGGACGGCCTGGCGCAGGAGCTGGGCCTGGACGTGCTCATCGAGGTCCACGACGGCACCGAGCTCGAGCGCGCGCTGGCCACCCGGGCGCAACTGATCGGAGTCAACAACCGCAATCTGCACAGCTTCGAGACTCGGATCGAGACCACGCTCGACCTGATCTCGGAGATACCGTCCGACCGTTTTGCAGTCAGCGAGAGCGGGATCGCCACTCGCGGTGACGTCGAGCGGCTGCGTGCTGCCGGCGTCGGCGGGTTCCTGATCGGGGAGGCGTTGATGCGCGCGCCGGATCCCGGCGCCAGGCTGACCGAGATGTTCGGCTAATCGCGCGCCCCGCGCACGACGATGGTCTTGCCGGCCACGTCGACCATCCCTTCCTGTTCCAGCCCCTTGAGCACGCGCCCCGCCATCTCCCGCGAGCAGCCGACGATGCGGCTGATTTCCTGGCGCGAGATCTTGATCTGCATGCCGTCCGGATGGGTCAGCGCGTCGGGCTCGCGACACAGATCGAGCAGGGTGCGGGCGACCCGGCCCTGGACGTCCATGAACGCTAGCCGACGCACCTTGCGGCTGGTGTGCAGCAGGCGGTCGGTGAGCTGCTTGCCGATCGCGTAGAGGATGTGAGGGCATTCTTCGGCGAGCTCGGTGTCGAACAACTGCCCGAGCCGGGGATAGCTGATTTGGGCCAGCTCGCACGGGGTGCGGGTCCTGACCATGACCTCGCGGCGCTCCGGCTCGACGAACAGACCCATCTCGCCGATGAAGCTGCCCTTGTTCAGATAGGCCAGGATCAGCTCGCGACCCTCGTCGTCCTCGACGCTGACGCTGGCAGAGCCCTCGATGATGTAGTGCAGCGTGTCGGCGGCGTCGCCGGGACGGATGATCAGCGTCTTGGACGGATACTTGCGCCGGTGGCAGCAGGCCAGGAATCGCTCCATCGAGCTTTCGTCGAAGGCGAAGAAGCCGCCGCTTGCCGCATGCTGGTCAAGTTTCACCCCAGAACCCTCTGTGCTCGTGGACGCGACGCGAAATGCGCCCGAAAAATCAGCTGAGCCCGTTACTGATAATTATAATCGGTCTCCCAATTTGTAGCTCAAACCGGGATTCATTGCAAATAATTCAATTGCTTACACGCGATATGCAAGCCATTTCATGAGGTTTGCCGTCATCTGCATCGCCCGCGCCACCGGCGCCGGCAGCTCGGCCCCGCCGGCCTGGCGCGCCTCATCGCCGTGACGGGCCTCGTCGGCGATCATTCGGCGCACCACCGCGCGGCTGCGCCGATCCGCCGGGGGCAGGCGATCCATGTGATCCTCCAGGTGGGCCTCCACCTGGCGCTCGGTCTCCATTACGAAGCCCAGGCTCCAGCGGTCGCCCGCCAGCCCGGCGACGGCGCCGATCGCGAAAGAGCCCGCGTACCACAGCGCGTTGAGGCGACTCGGGGCGCTGTTCAGCTCCTCGAGCCGGCGATGGCACCAGGCCAGGTGCCGGGCCTCCTCTTCGCTGGCGGTCTGAAGGTGAGCGCGCACGGCGGGATCGCGCGCGGTCGCGGCCTGACCCTGGTAGAGCGCCTGGGCGCACACCTCGCCGGCGTGATTGACCCGCATCAGTCCGGCCGCGTGGCGCCGCGCGGCCTCGTCCAGCGCACCGTCGCACTCATCGCCTGGCGGGTCGCTCCCGGAGTGGGCGGGCGCGGCGAACGACACCCGGAGGGCCTGGTCGGCCTGGCTCAGCAGGCGGTCGATCAACGTGGGTTTGCGCACGAGGCTGTCCGGTTTGGGTTCAAGGGTCGAAAACTGAGGACTTATCCCCCATGTTGGCTGTCGTTGGCAAAAAATCAAGGATTGGAGAATGAACAAGAACATCACGCTGATGGCGGTGCTGGCCGCGCTGTGGATGGCGCCAGCCGGCGCTGACGACGAGCCGGGCTGGTCCGGCAAGGGTTCGCTGGGCTTCGTGTCCCAGCGCGGAAACGCCGAGACCGAGACCCTGACGATCGCCGGCGAGGTGATCCGGAACCTGACCCGCTGGCGCCATCGCTTCAGCGCCGGCATTCTGCAGAGCTCCGAGGACGGCACCGACACCGCCGATCGCTTCGATCTGGCGCTGCAGACCGACTTCAAGGTCGACGAGCGCTCGTATTGGTTCGGCAACGCGCGCTACGAGCAGGACCAGTTCAGCCAGTTCGAGTCGCAGGCCACGGTCAGTGCAGGGTACGGCCGCGAGCTGCTGGACCGCGAACGCCACAAGCTCAAGGGCGAAATCGGCCTCGGCTACCGGACCGCCGAGCTGCGCCCGAGCGGCGAATCGGAAAACGACCCGGTGCTGAGGGGCAAGCTCAACTACCGGTGGCTGTTGAGCGCCAACGCGGCTCTCAGCAACGAGCTGCTGATCGAATCCGGCGCCGACAACACCTTCGCCCGCAACATCACCGCGCTGACGGCCGATATCGTCGGCAATCTAGGGCTGAAGGTGGCCCACGAGCTGCGCCGCAACTCGAGCGTGGACGAACCGGCCAACAACTCCGATTTCGTGACCACGGTGAGCCTGGTCTATTCACTCTAGGACCGTTGCATTCGGCGCCGGGGTTGGCTAGTATTTCCGCCTTTGCGTTATCCGCAGTGCCCGGCTAAGGAAATCGGAACATGAAAACCTTCAGCGCCAAGCCGCATGAAGTCCAGCGCGACTGGTACCTGGTCGACGCCGACGGCAAGACCCTCGGGCGCCTGGCCAGCGAGGTCGCGCGGCGCCTGCGCGGCAAGCACAAGGCCGAGTTCACGCCGCACGTGGACACCGGCGATTACATC
>JBFJNB010000342.1:0-3910 GCA_041633655.1 Lysobacterales bacterium
CGTCGATCCGGTCGGTCAACTGGCACACGATGGCGTGCTTGTCCGCGACCGCCGCCTCGAGCTCGGCGGCCGACAGACCCTCGGCCGTGTCGTGGTAGTCGACCCGGGCCGCGGCCTCGAGCAACGCCAGCGCCTCGGGATAGATGCGTCGGGTCACCAGCACTCGGTTGTTCATCGCGGTTCAGGCTCGACCGGATCCCCCACCCGGATCCAGCCGCCTTCGAGCACCCGGGCGCAGACGCCGCCGTGGCCGCGCATCGCGTTGTAGCCCCCGGGCCCGAGATTTTCCTCCATCCGCGAGCAGGGGTGGCACAGGTCGGTCAGCTCCAGCAGCGCCTCGCCGACCCGGAACGGGCGTTCCCTCAGCGCCAGCAGGTTGATCCCGGCAACGACGATGTTGCGCCGCACCAGGCCGGGATCGACCGACTCCCGGCCCAGGTAGCCGGCGACCGCGGCCAGGTGGGCCGCGTCGATCAGGGTCACGTGGCGCTTGCCCGAGCGCCCGGAGTAGTGATCGCCGATCAGGCCATCGGCGGGATCGGCGCGAACCGCCTCGACCGCCTCGGGCGGGGCGCGGCGCTTCCCGCGCAAGCCGATCCAGACCACCCGGCCGGGGCCCGAAAAGCTGTCCTGGAGCTCGCGCAGGGTCGGCATGACCGGGAACCATACTCGGATTTTCGCCGGCCGCAAGGGAACGGAAACTACGTGGCCGCAAGCCGGTCGAAAAACCCGAGCCGGTTCGCCGGCCCACCCAAGGAGACGATATGACGGTTACGGCAATCATTGGCGCACTGGTCCTGCTGGGACCGGCCGCGGCCGATTCCAACCCGCCGGCCCCGGTGCTGCAGGCCTTTGCCGGGATGGCCCATGAGCAGACCTGCGATTTCACCCGCACCCAGACCCACGAGGGCGAGGTCCTGATCGAGCGCTTCGAGGAAAACGGCGGGCATCCGACCTGGACGCTGGTGTCGGTGGATGGCGAGCCCCCCTCGACCAGGCGCCTGAAAAAATACGCCAGGGACGCGGACCGGCGCGCGCAGCGCCAGCACCCGGCTCGGGTCGATTTCGGCGGGCTCGCCGAACCGGACAGCTACCGGCTCGAGAGCGACGCCACCGGTCAGGCGGTGTATGGGTTCCAGCCGCTGGCCGAGAGCGAGGACGACGAGAAGGTCGCACCCTCGCTGGTCGGCCGGCTGACCATCGACCAATCGACCCCGAGGGTCCTGGGCTTCGAGGTGTCAAATTTCGAACCGTTCAAACCGGCCGTGGGGGTGACCGTCGAGGAGATGAAACAGACGGTGGATTTCGAACCGGTCGGGCCGGAGGGACCGATCGCTACCCGCCGCATCGAGGTGACGATGGCGGGCCGCGCGTTCGGCTTCAAGAAGATCGCCGAGCACCGGGTGATCACGTTCGACCAGTTCGACTGCCTCCAACCGTAGCTCTGATATCATCGGGCTCCTCGCCGGGGGGTCCATAATGGAAGAAACCAAGAGCTTGGCCGAGCTGCACGAGCTGGCCGTGGCGGTCAACGCGGGCAAGCCCCTGCCGCAAAAAGTAATCGCTGCCGCCGCCGATGACGCCTATCGGGAGCAGCAGTACACGCTGGCGTACGAACTGTACCGGGCGCTGAAGGCGCCGGGGCCGTATCAGCTCTACCGCCGCGCGCTGTCGGCGCTGAACGTCGGCGCGATCGGGCTGGCCGAGCAGGTCGCCGAGCAGATCGGCGAGCCGACGCCGGAGATGACCACCGGTCAGATCGTGGACATCGAGTGCCTGCCCGGGCGCATCGCGAAGGAAAAGTGGCTGCGCTCGAGCGGCCATCGCGCGCGCGAGCTGGCGCGTCAGAGCGCCGAGGCATACGCCGCGGTGATGACCGCCCGCCACGACTACTTTCCGGGCATCAACGCGGCCACGATGTACTTCGCCGCCGGCGAGCCCGAACGCGGCGCGGCGATCGCCGGCGAGGTCATCGCCTGGTGCGAGGCCGAACTCGAGCGCGGCCGCTCGCCGTGGGTGCTGGCGACGCTGGGCGAGGCGGCGCTTCTGACCGGCGATCCCGAGGGCGCCGCGCGGCACTACCGGGAAGCCGCGGCGGGGGCCGGTGACGTCGCCGCGATGGTCGGCAGCATGCGGCGCCAGTTGCGCGTGCTCAGGCGCATCCTGAAAGAGATTCCGGCGCCGGTCAGCCAGGCGCTCCACGCCGGCACCGTGGTCGCGTTCACCGGGCACATGATCGACCATCCGGAGCGCGACGAGGTGCGTTTTCCCGCCTACCTGGAAGCGGCGGTCGCAGCGCGCATCGAGGAGCGGCTCGAGACGCTCGGCGCGGGGCATGGGTTCTGCTCGGCCGCGTGCGGCTCGGATCTGTTGTTCATCGAGGCGCTCAACGATCGCGGCGCGCGGGCGAACATCGTGCTGCCGTTCCCGCGCTCGGACTTCGTTCACGCCAGCGTCGCGTTCGCCGGCGAGTCCTGGGTCGAGCGGTTCGAGAATTGCCTGGCGAAAAACCCGGTCGAGGAGGTCACCGGCGAGCCGTTTCTGGGCGAGGACACGCTGTTCGAGCACGGCAACGCGGTGCTGCTGGGCAATGCGATCAACTTTGCCCAGCAGATCGGCGCCGATCTGGTGCTGCTGGCGGCGCTCGATCTCGAGGCCGAGCCCAGGCAGGGCGGGGCACAGGCCACGGTCCAGCGCGCCCGGGAACGCGGGATTCCGATCGAGCTGATCGACATCGGTGAACTCCGGCGCGCGACTCCGGCCGGCGCCTCGGTCCGCAGGACCGCACCCGCGGCGCCCGAGGCGGCGCCGTGGACCAGGATCCTCAAGGAGGAATCCCACCGCGAGGTGCGCACGATGCTGTTCGCCGACGTGGTCGGGTTCAGCCAGATCCCGGAGCACCAGTCGCCGGCGTTTTTCCTGCATTTCCTGCGCGAGATCGCCAACACCGTCGAGCAGAGCGAGCGGGAGCCCCTGCTCGCCAACACCTGGGGGGACGGACTGTACGTGGTCTACGACGACGTGCTGGCCGCGGCGGACTTCGCGCTCCGGCTGCGCGACGCGGTCGCCCAGCGCGACTGGGAGGAGGTCGGCCTGCCGCCGACCAGCGTGCGCATCGGCATGCACTCCGGGCCGGTGTTCCTGGCCCACGACCCGGTGATCAAGCGGCGCAACGCGTTCGGCTCCCACGTCAACCGCGCGGCGCGGATCGAACCGGTCACCGCATCGGGCGCGGTGTTCTCAAGCGCCGCGGCCGCGGCGCTGATCGTGGCCAGCGCCAGCCGCGAGTTCGCCTGCGACTACCTGGGGCTGATCGAGCTGGCCAAGAAATACGACCGGGTGCCGCTTTATCGCCTGCGCCGTGCCGACGAGATCGAGTAGCGCGCCCGGATGTCAGCTTGTCCGGAAGGCTCCTGGCTCGGCGGCTTCAACGTGCCGGCGAAAGTCCTCGCTGTAGGTATGGCGCCGCAAAGCCCATACTTTCTGTGAACCCTCGGTCGAGACGAAATCGCGCATTTGGGTATTGATTCCGTCCCACAGGTGCACCCCCAACCGATGCTCGCGGTATTGATAGTAAGCCTCCTCCCAGAACCGCAGCGGACCTTGGATCAGCGCAACGAACTGGATTCGCTCGGGGTCGGATAGCGCCTCGAAATCTCTGGCCCCCTTGTCCAGCAGACGCGCGAGCTGGGGGTCCCGGAACGCGGCGATTTCCGCGCGAAAACCCTCCAGCACCTCATGGATCGAGGCCACCCGCGACTCGCGGTTCTGATCCCGGATTTGAACGCTCAGGTAGACCAGCGAGAGAACGACCGCGAGCGCGCCGACGATTTCACCCACGGCTCCGACAGCTTCCCAGTTCATGCTCTGTTGCCCCCGTTTCGATTTGCCCGCCGCCGCGGGTGAGAGA
>JBFJNB010000343.1:0-3909 GCA_041633655.1 Lysobacterales bacterium
ACTGCGCGATGGACTCGGGCGCGCTGGTGATGGACCTGCGCATCAGCGGCGATGAGGGCTCGGTGTCGCTGACCGACTTCGTGGGCAACCGCACCGAAAGGCCGCTCCAGTACCAGTTCCGCCGGGGCGGATTCGGCACCGAGGGATTGACCGAAACCATTGCCATCGCCTCGCCGAGGCCGGCCGCAGCACTGATGTTCGAGGACTTCGCCAAGATGGTGGACGACCCCGCTCTGCGTGCGGCGAGCATCGCCGCGAGCGAGCGCACCCAGGCCCTGCTCGACGCGGTCTGGAACGCGGCTCTCGAAAGTGAATCTCAGTCGAGCACCGACAGGTCGGCGAACACCACGTAGATCGTCAGCACCACCAGCACCAGCAGCACGCCGGCCAGCCGCGCGCGAGGCCACGGCGTCATGTCGACCGCGTTGGCGTCTTCCTGGACCCATTCCTGCTTCAGCGGCTTCAGCTCACCGACGATCAGCATCAGGATCACCAGGTAGGCGAACACCAGCCCTAAGAAGTGGAACTCGTGCATCGAGTCCACGATTTTCGCCAGCGGCGGGATGAAGTAGCCGCAGGCGATGATCGTAAAGCCCATCAGCAGCGCCAGCTTGGCCGCCAGCGGCGGCACCCGCCGGGACAGCATCCCGACCAGCACCACCGAAAAGATCGGGATGAAGTACATCCCGTTCATCTTCTGCAGGTACCCGAAGATGCTCTCCTGCCCGGCCAGGAACGGCGCCAGCGACATCGAAAAAACGGCCAGGATCCAGCCGAACACCTTGCCCGAGCGCACCACCTGGGCATTGTCGGCCTGTTTGTTGATCACGCTTTGGTAAAGCCCCAGGCTGAACAGGGTGCAGGTCGAGTTGAGCGCCGAATTGAAGCTCGACAGAATCGCGCCCATCATCACCGCGGCAAAAAACCCGGCGTAGATCGTCGGCAGCACCCGGTTGACCAGCAGCCCGTACGCGTGGTCGGCGCGGACCTCCTGCCCGGCGAACAGCGCGAACGCGATCATCCCGGGGATCACCAGGTACAGCGGGCCGATCAGCTTCAGAAACCCGGTAAACAGCACGCCCTTCTGGCCCTCCGCCAGCGACTTGGCGCCGAAGGTCCGCTGGATGATCTGCTGGTTGGTGGTCCAGTAGAACAGGTGCAACAGGAAGATCCCGGAGAACACGGTGCCGATCGGGACCGACGAGTCGGGGCCGCCGATCGAGTTGAAGCGATCCGGGTTGCCGGCCGCCAGCGCGTCGAACCCGGCGCCGAAATCGCCGCCGCCGAGCGCCTTGAGCCCGAACCAGGTGATCATCAAGCCCCCGATCAGAAGCCCGATCCCGTTCAGGAGATCCGACACCGCGACCGTGCGCAAGCCCCCGAACAGCGCGTAGGTCGAGCCGATCAGGCCGACCACCCAGACGATGATCCACAGGGTCTGGGTGTGCGATTCGAGCCCGAGGATGCCCTGGACGTCGAGGATTCCGATCAGCCCGGTCGCGCCGGTGTACAGGATGATCGGGAGCAGGATCATCGCGTAGGCAATGAGAAAAATCAGGTTGGTGATGACCTGGGTGGTGTGGTCGAAGCGGATTTCCAGGTACTCGGGCACGGTCGAAACGCCGCTTTTCAGGAACCGCGGCAGGAAAAAAAGCGCCATGCACACCAGCGCTAGCACCGCGACGACCTCCCACACCATCACCGCGAAGCCGTGGGTGAACGCGGCCCCGTTCAGACCCACCATCTGCTCGGTCGACAGATTGGTCAGGAGCAAAGAGCCCGCGATCAGCGGCCAGGTCAGGCTGCGGCCGGCCAGGAAATAGCCCTTGCTGGTCGCGTGGTCGTCCTTGCGGGTCAGCCAGAACGTGATCGCTGCCACCAGGCCGGTGAAAAACAGGAAGGATGCGAGGATCATCGGCTTGTTCCGTTGTTTCTATTGTTGCCAGCCTGCGCGCATTGTAGCGAGGTTTTCAGACGAGACGGGCACCGCGTTTGACCAGCAGTTCGCGCAGGATCGAGCGGTGGCAGCGCGATTCGGCTTCGCAGTAGCAGCCGAGGGAGAAATTGGCCTGGTGCGACAGCGCGGCCAGCAGATCCAGGTCGCGGGTGGGTCCCGGCTGCTTCATCTCGGCCAGGAAGCGCCGCGTGAACGCTCTCCACGCGCCTTCGTCGGCGATCGGATAGGACGCCTTCAGCAGCGCCTCGCTGGGAGCGAGATTCGGAAACCACACGTCGTAGATGTCGCGGGCGGCGTAGTCTTTTTTAGGCACGCCGCGCGGCGGGCGGCGGACCGTGCCGATGCGCAGCCCCTCGTCCCGTGCTCGGGTCGTCCCCAGACGGACGATTCGGACCGTCACAGCGCCTCGAGGATGGTCACGTTGGCCATCCCGCCGCCCTCGCACATCGTCTGCAGACCGTAGCGCTTACCGCGGCGCTTCAGCGCGTGCACCAGCGTCGTCATCAGCTTGGCGCCGGTCGCGCCGAGCGGGTGGCCCAGCGCGATCGCCCCGCCGTTGACGTTGAGCCGGTCCGGATCGGCCCCGGTGTGCTCCAGCCACGCCAGCGGGACCGGCGCGAACGCCTCGTTGACCTCGAACAGATCGACGTCGTCGACATTCAATCCGGCGCGGTCGAGCGCTCGTTCGGTCGCGTACAGCGGCTCCTCGAGCATCACGACCGGATCGCCGGCGGTAACCGTCAGGTTCACGATCCGCGCCAGCGGTTCGAGCCCATGGGCTTTCAGCGCGCGCTCGGAGGCGACCAGCACCGCGGCCGAGCCGTCGCAGATCTGGCTCGCGTTGCCGGCGGTGATCACCCCGTCCGGGACCAGCGTCTTGAGCCCGGCCAGCGCCTCCATCGAGGTGTCGGCGCGCACCCCCTCGTCGCGGTCGTGGACCGCGCTGGAGCGGTCGTCGAGGGTGACCTCGACCGGGACGATCTCGTCGGCGAACGCGCCGGCCTCGATCGCCGCCAGCGCGCGCCGGTGGCTTTCCAGCGCATAGCCGTCGAGGCGCTCGCGATCATAGCCCCGCTTGCGCGCGATCATCTCGGCGCCGACGAATTGGCTGAACATCTTGACCTTGTAGCGCTCGCGCACCCGCTCGCTGATCGGCGAGACGCCCTGGTCGGGAAGCGCGGAGCTGCCCATCGGCACCCGGGTCATGCTCTCCACACCGGCCGCGATCACCAGGTCCTGGGTGCCCGACATCACCGCCTGCGCGGCGAACTGGACTGCCTGCTGGGACGAGCCGCACTGGCGGTCGATCGTGACCGCGGGCACGCTCTCGGGCAGCCGCTTCGAGGCCAGCACGCAGTGGCGCCCGACGTGCATCGACTGCTCGCCGACCTGGCTGACGCAACCCACGATCACGTCCTCGACCGCCCCCGGATCGATGCCGGCGCGCTCGACCAAAGCGTCCAGGCTAAGAGCGCCCAGGTCGTTGGGATGGATCGCGGCCAGTCGCCCGCCGCGACGGCCACCGGCGGTGCGCACCGCGGTGACGATATAGGCTTGGTTCATTGGGACTCCTTCAGTGGTTGTCCGCCGTGAGCGACGATTTGTTTCATCGGTACCGCGGGGTCGGCCAGCAGGCGCGGGTCGACCCGCGCGCCGCGGGCGATGAGCTTCTTCGAGCCCAGGAACTCCGACGGCGAGTTGACCGCGTCGGTCGCCAGCAGCCGATCACCGCGCAGATAGAACGCGGCGAACTTGCTTTCCTCCGGGTCGCCGCGCACGACCACCCGGTCGTGGCCGTCGGCCAGACCGGCGATTTGCAGCTTCAGCTCGAACTGATCCGACCAGAACCACGGGCATTCCTCGACCGGCCGCGCCGCGCCGAGGATCGCCGCGGCCGCCAGCCGGCCCTGCTCGACCGCGTTGTGCACGCTTTCCAGGCGCGCGGCCCGGGC
>JBFJNB010000344.1:0-3898 GCA_041633655.1 Lysobacterales bacterium
GCCCTGCCCTCGCGGACCGCCGGCTCGATTTGCGGCAGCACGTGGCGGCGGAAGATCCCCGCCGGAATCACGACGATGTCGAGGTAGCCGATCGCGCGCAGGGTGCAGGCGTAGCGCGCCCGGGTGCCGGAGCGGTCGGCCTCGAGCAGTTCGGTCAGGCCGAAGGTCTGGCCCGGACCGAGGTAATTCAGGGTCCGTTCCCCGTGGCCGTGACGCCGGCTCACGCGCGCGAACCCGGAGCGGACCAGGATCAGGCCACGCACGCGGTCGCCCTCGGCCGCGATCAGCGGCTCTTCCGACAGCGGGTCGAGCTCCCGTTCGCGCAGCTCCTTGTAGGTTCCGTACCAGTCGAACGCGCCGTAGCTTTCGAACTCGGCGTGCCGGGCGACCTCGTCGGCCGCCTCGGCGTCGAGCCGATCCAGCAGCGGCGCGGCCTGGAGCGTGGCGACCAGCCCATAGCGCCGATACTGGCGATCCACGTGCTCGCGCAGCCCCTCGTCGTATTTGCGCAGATCCCGCAACCCCTGCCAGCGAATTTCCAGCAGCAGGCTGTCGCCCTCGGACACGATGCTGGCCGCGCGCGGAATCCGCCCCAGCGCCGCCAGTTCGCCGAAGATCTGGCCCGCTTCGAGGCGCACGTTCTGCTCGTGATAGTAGATCCGCGGGAGATACTCAGCCACGTTGGGCTGCTCCGGAGTGCCCTCGGTAGCCAGCGCCAGCGGCTGCACCTGCCCCTGGGGATAGCGGCGCGCATCGCGGCTCTCAGGGATAGGCGAATTGGTCAGCGGCTGCAGCAGCGATTTCAGGAGGCCCCGCTTGCGTGGCCGGGTCCGCCCGAGCACGTCCGGGTCGAGGCCCTCGACCGCGACTCGCACCGAGCCATCCAGGATCAGGAATGCGGAGGTGCCGTAATCCCCCAGGCGCACCACCAGGTCGCCGTTGCGGTAGCGCCGTAGCCGGCAGTCGTTGCGCAGGATGTCGGTGAGCTTGAGGGTCGGCGGAAACGAATCCGGGCTCATCCGCGAGAACGGCTCGCGCGCGAGCAGCATTTCGATGTCGGCAACATCCACCGGCGCCACCCCCGGCACGCCCGGCTCGGCCGAGTACGGCAGGTCCCAGCGGCGCGGTTTCTTGAGCGTGCTGACCGGCACGGTGCGTTACTGTGGCTGGTACGGGGTGCCCACGTACTCGGTCGGCAGCAGCGCGTCGAGCGCCCCCAGCGCGGTTCCGTCGTTGCCCTCGACGAACGCGCGCGCGGCCTCCTCCAGGCCATCGGCCAGCGCCGGATCGACCGCGGCGCCTACCTCGGCCGGGACCCGCCCCAGCGCCGCGGCCAGCCCCGGCAGTTCCACCGTATCCAGGATCGCCGCCAGCTTGGCGCGCGCGGCCCCGACCCGCTCGATCATCGCGCGCTCGTAGTCGCCGCCGGCCTGGCTCGCGCGGCTTAAGTTTCGCAGGCTGAACTCCAGATCGACCGCGGCGCCGACCACGTACAGCCGGCGCAGCTCGGCGGCCTCCGGCAGCGGATTCTTGGCAGCGGCCGTGCCGTGGAGGAACCGGTGGCGCACCTCGCCCTGGCTGCGCGCCACCAGGTCAAACGGCTTACCCGGATGGTGCTTGCCGACGTTGACCAGGTGCTCGTCGGGCACCGTGTGGCAGCCGAAGCAATTGGCGGCAACGTCGTACAGGCGCTCCGGGTGCGCCATCCCCTTGGCGGCGGCCGCGGCCAGCCGTTGGGCGCGCGCCTCCGGCGCTTCCTGCGCGCCCGCGCCCCACTCCATCGCGTCCGCGTTGGGGTCGCCGCCCGGGCGGTTGTGGACCTCCAGCCAGTTGCGCCCCGCGCCGTGGCAGGATTCGCACGACACACCCCAGGCCGCGCGCACCCGATCCTCGTCGTCGAGACGCGAGGTGTAATGGCACTGGCGGCAGGTCGAGATGCGCTTCATGCTGCGCTCACCCAGGTTGGTCAGGATCTCCTTGGCCTCGTCGCTGCGGTGGCGATCCTTGAACGTGGCGTAGTGGCGGGTCGTCTGCCAGGCCTCGTGCTCCAACGTGTGGCAGTTGGCGCACTCGTCCTCGGTCGCCTCCGGCCCGACGATCAGCCGCGCCCACTCCAACTCCTGTTCCTCGCTCAGCCGCTGCGCCCCACCGTGGACGCTCCACCCCAGTCCTACCAAGACGATCAACCACCCCATCCAGCGCATGCTCAATCTCCAGTCCAATCTTGCCGCACCTGAAGTGCGTGCCATCATTCAACCAAATCACCGTGCGCCGCGGGGCAGCTCACGGTTATGCGTCGATCTCGAGGCGCCCGCGCGGCACGCAGCAGCACGGCAGGCAGGTCCCCGCGGGAACCTCGAAGCCCGGCTTCTTAGTGTAGGCCACCTCCCCGGAAATAATCCCGGTGAGACAGGTTCCGCAGTCGCCCTCCAGGCAGCCCGAATCGATTTCCACGTCGGCGCCGTAGGCGAACTCCCACAAATGCTCCATCGCCGGGTCCCAGCGCAGGCGCTTGCCGGACTTGCGGAAGATCACCTCCGGACCGGTCGCCGCCGGATTGGTCAACTGCTTGCGCTTGCGCTGCGCGCCGGGTCCGAATTTCTCGGTGTGGATGCGCTTGCCCGGCACCCCCCACGCGGTCAGGCCGTCGGCCAGGTCGAGCATCATCCGTCCGGGCCCGCAGATGAAGTACTCATAGTTGCTCGACGGCAGCAGCGCGGTCAGTCGCTCGATCGTGACCAGGCCGGCATGCCAGTTCAGCGCCTCGTCCTCCGGCGGCGAACCGTCGGAGACGCAGACGTGGACTTTGACCCGCTGCTCGGCGGCCCAGCGCTCCAGCACCTCGCGGCGAATCACCTGATCCGGCTCCGAGATGCCGTAGAACAGCCAGACCTCGCGCTCCTGGCCGGCCTCGACCACCGCCTCGGCGATGCTCAGAAGCGGCGTGATCCCGGAACCGCCGCCAATCAGCACCAGCGCCCGGTGGCTGGTCAGATCGATGAAGAACTGGCCGCCGGGCGCCTTCAGGTCGATCAGGTCACCGACCTGGACCCGATCGTGCAGAAAGCCCGAGCAGACCCCGGGCGGCACCCCGGGCGCCGCCGCGCCGACCCGTTTGACGGTGATTCGATAGGCGTCCGGATGGGGCGCGGTCGACAGCGAATAGCAGCGCACCAGCGGCTTGGAGCAACCCGGCGGATTGACCCGCAGCGTGATGAACTGCCCCGGCTGATAGTCCGCGATCGGCTCGTCGTCGTGCGGTTTCAGGGTCAGCCGGCACATGCTCCCGGCCTCGTCCTCGAGCCTCTTGTCCAGGACTTCGAACTTGCGCCAGTCGGCCCAGCCGCGGGCGCTCTCGGCGCGGCGCGCGGCGTTGCGCGCGGTCTTCAGCCGTTGCCGAAAAAGCACCCGTTCGTGGCGCAGGCGGCGCGCGTCCTCGATCAGGTTCAACAGACCCCGCACCAGGGTCAGCAGCAACCACAGCGCGATCCCGGCGATCAGCAGCGCGCCGAGGAACCACAGCGATTCGTGCAGGAATCCGCTCACATCCGAACCGAGAGCTCCAGCCGCGCACCCCAGCCCAGCCCGCGGCGCCCGCCGTCGGCGGCGAAGCCGTCGATCCGAACCACGCTGCGCCGCCCGAACGCCTGCTGCCAGCGCACCCCGGCCGCGACCTCGGTACCGCGCCGGCTTTCGTGCACGCCCAGCTCGTAGATCCACTGGCCGCGGGTGTCGGCGCTGAACCGCTGGTAGCCGGCGGCCCCGCCGCCCCAGCCGCCCCCTGCGTCGCCCTCGCGAGTCGCCGAGGCGCCGTGCGCACACTTCATTCCGGACGTCGCGGGATCGAGGGCGGAGTCGGCCGCGCGGGTGGATGCCGTCGCGCCGGCCGGCGCCAGCA
>JBFJNB010000345.1:0-3890 GCA_041633655.1 Lysobacterales bacterium
GCAGCTCGTGGGCGTGCGCGTGGTACAGCCGCTGCGCCCCCTGATGGCCGAGGTCGGCGGCGAGCTCGAGCCATGCCAGCGACGCCAGGTCCGGTTCCTCGTCCGGACCGATCTCGGCGCAGATCTGAAACGCGTTGTAGGATTGCTCCAGCGCGTCCTCGGCCCAGGAATGATCGCTTTCGGGCTGGCGTCTCAGCGCCACCTCCAGGCGCTCGTTGATCCGGCTGAGATGACGCTCCTGGCCGCGCTCGGTGCGGGGCACGGTCAGGCACAGACGCAGGAATTCGGACAGCCAGAACGCCGATTCGGGTTCGCGCGCCTCGGCCCGCCGCCGGCGATCCTCGATGTCGGCCGGCGATGCCCGCCAGATTTCCCGGCCGATCCGGTCGCGCCAGTCGACGATCCCCACCTCGGCATCGACGACGCCGACACTCGCGACGACCGGGCCGGTCGGCGCGGGCGCCAGTACCTCGCCGGCAACGACTGGCGCCTGCGGATTCGGGGTCGCCGCGACAGGGGGCTCGGAGCGAGCCGCCGATTCCGGGCTCGAGCCCCGTTGCCCGGTGCCGCGCTCCTCGATGACCGCCCCACCCTCGTTGCTCGAGCGCTCCGGCCGCACAAACCACAGCGCGGCACCAGCAAACAGCGCCGCCGCGAGCACGCCCGTGATCCAGGCCCGGGCGCTCATGCGCCGATCGTTGGTTTCATCATCTGCAACATCTCACACCAGCCGGCCATCGAGGGGAAGTGAAGGCAGTCACCCCTGCAGCCCCTTGAGCCCAGCACGCTGCTCATCCACTATGGGTCCAGCGGCCAGAGAGCGTGGAGAATTCGATGTACCGATTCAAGTCCTATCGATTCGACCCCACCGGCGGCCGTTTGTTTTGTCGCGCCAGACCGGTGGCGCTGCGACCGAAAGCGGCGCTGCTGCTCGAATTCCTGCTCGCGCACCCGACCGAGGTTCATTCCAAGGAGCGGCTGGTGCGCGCGGTCTGGGGTCACGAGCACGTCGAGGACCAGGCGCTGTTTCAGCTCGTCAGCGAGATCCGCGCGCGCCTCGGCGAGCGCGATTGCATTGCGACCTATCCGAATCGCGGTTATCGCTGGGGCTGGCCGGTGGCGCGGGTCCAGCGCGGTCGGGGGCGCTCCTGGCTGATCCCGGCGGCCACCGCCGCGGTGCTCGCGCTGGGCCTGACACTGCGCCCGGGGCCGCCCGATCGCTCCGATCCCGCGGCAGGCATGTCGCCGGCGATGAGCGCGGTGTCGCGGGCATTTCAGGCCCGCCACGCCGGGGACCTCGACGGCACGATTCACTGGCTCACGGTGGCGGTCGAGGCCAATCCCCGGTTCGCGGCCGCCAAGGTGGAACTGGCCGACGCGCTGCGCGCCCGGGGCGACCTGGAGCGCGCGCAGAGCTACGCCCACGACGCGCTGTCAGATGCGCGTATCGTCGGCGATCACTATCTCGAGGCGACCGCGCACGTGCTGCTGAGCAAGCTGCGCGCGAGCCAGGGCGACCTCGCCGGCGCGCTCGAGCTCAACGCCGAAGCCGCGCGCATCGCCAACGATCACGGCCACGTCTGCGCCGCGCAGGTCTCGGCCGCGTGGCAGCAGCAGCTCGCGCTGGCGCTGGCGCGACCGGGGGCGCGGCCGACCGCGGCGCGGGAGAGTTCGATCCTCGCCGCTTGCGAGGCGGCGCTGGAATCCCCCCAGTCGCAGTGGCTCGAGCCACCCGCCGAAGACCCGACCCAGACCGGTTGAGCCGCTATTGCACGAGCTGAAAGGTCGAATTGCAGAAAATCGAAGGTCTTCGACAGCCGTTTGAATCGGCGCCCGATCACCCGCGCGCAACACTGGTCTCCTTAATCGATGAAGGAGATTGCCGATGCGTGCTCAGTACTGGTTTGCCGCCGCCCTGCTGGCGGCCCCGTTCGCGGCCGCCACCGCGACCGATTTCGACCGCCGCCCGCTGGAGGCGGCGTTTCCGGACCTGGAGATCGCCGCGGTTGCCCCGAGCACCGTCGAGCCATGGCTCGAAGTGGTGCTGGGAAGCGGCCAGGTGATCTATGTCACTCGCGACGGTGAGCACGTCCTGACCGGCAGCCTGATCAGCCTGCGCCCGGTCGAGAACCTGACCGAGCGCCGCCGCGACGAGCTTCGCCAGACGCTGATCGAGGCGGCGCTGCCCGCCGACCTGTTCGAATACGCCGCCCCGGACGCCCGGAACCAAGTCACGGTCGTGACCGACATCGACTGCCTATACTGCCGCCGCCTGCACCAGCAGATGGCCGAGTACCACGACCAGGGCATCGGCGTGCGCTACCTGATGCTGCCGCGCGCCGGGATCGACAGCGCCTCCTACCGCAAGGCGCAGGCCGCGGCCTGCGCGGCCGATCCGGAGGCCGCGCTGACCCGGGCGATGAACGGGGAGGCCCTGCCCGAGGCGAACTGCGAACACACCATCGCCGAGCAGCACGCGCTGTCGCAGCGGCTGCAGGTGACTGGCACGCCGGCGATCATCCTGGAGTCGGGCCGATTGCTTCAGGGTTACGTCGGACCCGAGCGGCTGGCCGCCGAGATCCAGCGCGGGCCCCGGGTGGCCGGATCGCGCTAAGGGCACCTTCAAAAATGGGGTCAGGTTAACTTTCCGGCCGATTGGTCGGTGGTCACGATCCCGAAAAAGTCAACCTGACCCCCTTTTTTCTAGTCGACGCGGGTGCTTTGCGCCTCGCGGCCGTCGCGGAATCGCAGCCGGTAGTGCGTTACGCGTGCGTCCGGCCCGCGGTGGAACGTCCACTCGGAGCCGAGCTTGTCGTAGAACGTGGTGTCCGACGCCGGGGTCAGCAGTCGTCCCGGAAAGCCGGCATGTCTCGCCACCAGCGCGCCGTTTTCGAGCGCGATCACGGTGATGGTGCCGTCGCCGCGATCGTAGCGGCCGAGGTAGGTTTCAAGGACCGCCGGATCGAGCTGTACCGCCGGGTGCTCGGGCGCCCGCTCGGTGTGCTGTTGCAGGGCCATTCGCCAGCGGCCATCCCGGTGGACATAGATTGCCGTGCCAAAGGTCGCGGTCCCGCGGGCGGTATACCCGACGAAGCGGTGCACCGCCACGTCGCCGTACAGGTACAGTTCATTGGGAGGAGCGAACGACGGCGGCGGCAGGTCCGACACCGTGCCCATGGCCAACATTTCGTTGATCTGCGTGGTGCGATCGTCGCGATAGCCGAACGCGTGGATGAACGCGAATTCCTCGGCGTAAAGGCGCTCCAGCCCGGCGCGGTCGCGGTCTCGCCAGGCGAGATTTCGCGCTTGCGCCCACGCGGTCAGCTCTTCGCCGACCTGCGCGCGATCGCGTTCGCCGGCGAGCGTCACTAGCGGCATCAGCAGCCAAAGCAAACGGACGATGGGTTTCATCTTCTTTCCTCCGACCCTCGGTGGAAGCGGATATGTGTCCTCTGGTTTCCAAAAAAAGGGGCCCCCGCTCGCGGAGCGGAGGCCCATCGCCATGGCAGCGTTCGCGATTGGTGTCAGAAGGCGCTGACCTCGATGACGTTGGAGGTCACCGCGCCGGAGCGGGCCTCGAAGCCCATCTGACCGGCCACCAGCGCGTAGCTGAAGTGCACCAGTCCGGCCAGGCCGCTGATCCCTTGCAGGTTCACCGGTCCGAGCGCGGTCTGGATCGTCAGCGTTACCGCCGCCCCGCTCATCAGTTCGCCGTCGGCGCCATAGGCCCGCACGCTAAACGAGCGCAGCTCGCCCACCGCGCCGTCGGTGGCAAAGATTGGATCCAGGATCAGGACGCTGGCCGCGCCGCCGCCCTTCAGGCCGGACGACTGACCCGCGCCACCGGCAGCGTGCACCTGGATGTTGCCGCCGTCGATGACGTCGTCGGC
>JBFJNB010000346.1:0-3882 GCA_041633655.1 Lysobacterales bacterium
CAACAGGCGCTGCAGATGGGGATCGAGCTTTTGCGCTTCGACATGTCCGAGTACATGGAGGCGCATACGGTATCGCGCCTGGTGGGGGCGCCGCCGGGCTACGTCGGCTTCGATCAGGGCGGACTGCTGACCGAGGCGGTCACCAAGTCGCCGCACTGCGTGCTGCTGCTGGACGAGATCGAAAAAGCCCACCCCGACGTGTTCAACCTGCTGCTCCAGGTGATGGACCATGGCACCCTGACCGACACCAACGGGCGGGCCGCGGATTTCCGCAACGTGATCCTGGTGATGACCACAAACGCGGGCGCCGCCCAGGCCAGCCGCCGGACCATCGGCTTCAAGACCCAGGACCACTCGTCGGACTCGATGGAGGCGATCCGGCGCCAGTTCAGCCCGGAGTTCCGCAACCGGCTGGACGCGATCGTGCAGTTCGCGGCGCTCGATTTCGAGATCATCCTGCGCATCGTGGACAAGTTCATCATCGAGCTGGAGGCGCTGCTCAACGACAAGAGCGTGACCCTCACGGTCAGCTCGGAGGCGCGGCGCTGGCTGGCCGAGCACGGGTTCGATCCGGTGATGGGCGCGCGGCCGATGAAGCGGGTGCTGCAGGAGCACGTGAAGCGGCCGCTGGCCGACGAGCTTCTGTTCGGGCGCCTGGCCCAGGGCGGTAGCGTGAGCCTGAACGAGGAAGAGGGCGAGCTGAAGCTGGAGATTACCGAGCCCGCCGAGGTCGCCGAAGCGACCAGCTAGTCTCTATGTCCGCATCCGGTAGGTGATGCGACCCTTGGTGAGATCGTAGGGGGTCATCTCCAGCTTGACCCGGTCGCCGGTCAGAATGCGGATGTAGTTCTTGCGCATCCGCCCCGAGATGTGCGCCGTCACGACGTGGCCGTTGTCGAGCTCGACCCGGAACATCGTGTTGGGCAGGGTCTCCAGGATCGTGCCCTCCATCTCGAGTACGTCTTCTTTCGCCATACAGATCAATCAGCCGGAAAAAACGGCGCCCATTGTATCGGGACGGGTAGGGAATGCCAATCTCCGACCAAGTGCTCGGAGGCGGTCAGCCCGGCGACCAGCGCCACGAACCGGCGACGCTCGAGCGCGACCCCGCCCAGGCGCCTCAAGTGCGCCGATTCGAGCTGGCAGTCGAGCACGCCGAACCGGTGGTGGTCGAGGATCGCACACAGCGCGACCAGCGCGA
This sequence comes from Lysobacterales bacterium, assembly GCA_041633655.1. Lineage (GTDB taxonomy): Bacteria > Pseudomonadota > Gammaproteobacteria > Xanthomonadales > SZUA-38 > JBFGYD01. The sequence continues at coordinate 1,202 of JBFJNB010000346.1, forward strand.
TCTTGGACGCGTCATCGGCCCGGTGGAACATCGATTCGCCGAAGAACGCGCGCCCCAGCGCCACCCCGTAGATTCCGCCGGTGAGCCGCTCGCCCTGCCAGACCTCCAGCGAGTGGGCGTGCCCCATTCGATTCAGCACCCGGTAGGCGGCGTTCATCTCGGGGGTGATCCAGGTGCCGCGCTGGCGCTCGCGCGGCGCCGAGCAGGCCTCGATCACCTCCTCGAACGCGGCGTCCAGCGTGAGCCGGAACCCGCCGGCACGGATTCTGCGCGCGAGCCGCCGCGCCACGTGGACCTGGTCCGGGTAGATCACCAGCCGCGGGTCCGGACTCCACCACAGGATCGGCTCGCCCTCGGCGTACCACGGGAAGATGCCGTGCCGGTAGGCCTCGAGCAGGCGCCCGGGCGAGAGATCGGCGCCGGCGGCGAGCAGGCCATTGGGCTCGCTCAGCGCGTCGGCGACCGGAGGAAAAGGTGCGTTCGAGCCGGGCCGGATCCAGGGGATCATGGTCGCTCTTGGTGGAACGGCAGCCTGGCACGCAGAAGCTCCCCCTCGGCGGCGATCCTGGTCTGCTCGGCGGCCAGCTCTTGTCCGATCCGGCGACGCATCTCCGAGTCCCGGAGGTAGTGAAAGCTGGTGGTGCGCACCGGCTCGAATCCGCGCGTGATCTTGTGGCTGCCCTGGGCCCCGGGATCGAAGCGGGCCAGCGAGCGGGCGATCGCGTGCTCCAGCCCCTGGTAGTAGCAGGTTTCGAAGTGCAGCCCCGGTGAGTCCTGATGGCGGCCCCAGTAGCGCCCGTACAGCGTGTCCCCGGACTCCATCAGGAATGCGCCGGCCAGGTACTTGTCGCCGCGCCTGGCCAGCACCAGGGTGATCCGGTCGCTCAGGTTCCGGCCCCATTCGCGGAAAACGCCTTGAGTCAGCAGCGGCCAGTTGCCCTTGCGCTCGAACGTGTTCTTGTACAGCCCGTGCATGAACAGCCAGTGCCATTCGCCGGCCTCGCGGCCGCCGATGCGCTCGAACTCCCAGCCCTGGCGCGCCAGTGCCCGGCGCTCGCGGCGGATGTTCTTGCGCTGCTTGCTGGTGAAGCGGTCCAGGAAATCGTCGAAGTCGCGATAACCGCGGTTGCGCCAGTGGTACTGCCAGTCGTGGCGCTCGAGGAAGCCGGCCGCGCGCAGCGCGCCGGCATCGGCGTCGGTGACGAAGTTCACGTGCACCGAGCTGAACTCGTTGTTCTCGGTCAGCCCGATCAGCATCCCGGCCAGCGCGGCGCGGATCTCATCGTCGCTCGCCAGCAGCCGCGGCCCGACCACCGGGGTCAGCGGCACCGCGACCAGCAGCTTCGGGTAATAGTCCAGCCCGTGGCTCTCGTGGAGCCGGCTCCAGGCGAAATCGAACACGAACTCGCCATAGGAATGGGATTTCAGATACATCGGCACCGCGCCGACCAGGCGCTCGCCCTGGTACAGGGCCAGATGGCGCGGATACCAGCCGGAGTAGGCCGCGATGCAGCCGTGGGATTCCAGCGACGACAGGAACGCGTGGGTGACGAACGGGTTGTCGCCGCCGCTCAGGGCGTCCCAGTCGGCGGCCGCAATCTCCCCGATGCTCTCAACGAGACGCGCTTGCATCCCGGGCAGGCAACAGTCGCTCAGGCGGTTGCGGTGGCGGCGCGGGGGACGGCCGGCTCGAGCGCCTGCTCGTCGATGAACTTTTCGGCGTCCAGCGCCGCCATGCAGCCGAAGCCGGCCGAGGTGACCGCCTGGCGGTAGACCGAATCGGCCACGTCCCCGGCGGCGAACACCCCCGGTACGCTGGTCGCGGTGGCCATGCCTTCGAGCCCGCTGCGGATCACGATGTAGCCGCCTCTCATCTCCAGTTGACCCTCGAACAGGCCAGTGTTCGGATTGTGCCCTATCGCGATGAACAGGCCCTGCGCCTTCAGCTCCTGCGTCTGCCCGGTCTTCACGTGCTTGATCCGCACCCCGCTGACGCCGGCATCGTCACCCAGCACCTCGTCGACCACGTGGTCCCAGACCAGAGTCACGTTGCCGCTGCGCGCGCGCTCGAACAGCTTGTCCTGCAGGATCTTCTCGGCCCGGAGCTGGTCGCGGCGGTGGACCATCGTCACCGAGGAGGCGATGTTGGAAAGATACAGCGTCTCCTCGACCGCGGTGTTGCCGCCGCCGACCACGACCACCGGCTGGTCTTTGTAGAAAAAACCGTCGCAGGTCGCGCAGGCCGACACGCCGCGACCGAGATAAGCCTGCTCCGATTCGAGCCCCAAATAGCGGGCGCTGGCGCCGGTGGCGATGATCAGCGCATCGGCGGTGTAGGTGCCGGTATCGCCGGTCAGCCGAAACGGGCGGGTGCCCAGATCGACCTCGACGATCTGGTCGAACACGATCTCGGTGTCAAAGCGCTCGGCGTGGCGCTGCATGCGCTGCATCAGTTCCGGGCCCTGCACGCCCTCATCGTCGCCGGGCCAGTTGTCGACGTCGGTGGTCGTGGTCAACTGCCCGCCCTGCTGCAGGCCGGTGATCAGGACCGGGCTCAGGTTCGCGCGGGCGGCGTATACGGCCGCGGCGTAGCCCGCCGGGCCGGAGCCCAGGATCAGTACCTTGCAGTGTTTGGGTTGGCTCATTCGAGGTTCCTTGAATCGCGTGCGCGGGGCCTGGTC
>JBFJNB010000347.1:0-3880 GCA_041633655.1 Lysobacterales bacterium
CCGTTCGTGCCGCGGATCCAGTTCACCGCGATCGGCCGCTACCACCTGGACTTCGGCCAGTGGCCGGGATACCTGCAGGCGGCGCTGTCTTATACCGATGAGTCGTGGAACAACCTGGAGACCAACCTCCGCACCGAGCAGCCCGACTACGCGCTCCTGAACCTGGCCGCCGGGATCAGCGGGGAGCACTGGAACGTCGATCTGTTCTTGGACAACGCGACCGACAAGCGCGCGCAGGTCACGCGCTACGACGCCAACTACTTCGATCCGTTCGGGACCATCACCCAGGACACGACGATCGGGGTCAACCGGCCGAGGACCATCGGGTTGCGGTTTGGATGGAAGTTCTGATCCCATTGCGGCCGGGGCCGCGATGAGAGTTGGGAGAGCTTGAAACCGTTGAGGGGCTGGCGTGCGGCCGCGTTTATCGCGGCCGCATTGCCTTTGGCCAATGGCACCTGGGCCGGGCGGGAGCCGGTACTCAAGCAGATCAAAACCCCGCACGATTACTATTTCCGGGAGATGTACCTGCCGCAGTGGACCAGCGGCCCGGGTTCGCTCGCGTGGACCCCGGACGGGAAATCGCTGGTGTATTCGATGGCCGGGACTCTCTGGCGGCAGACCATCGGGGTCGGTCAGGCCGAGCAGCTCACCGCCGGCCCCGGCTACGACTATCAGCCCGACGTTTCCCCGGACGGCGAGCAGGTGGTGTTCGTGCGCTACCGGGGCGACGCGATGGAACTGCACCTGCTGGAGCTCGAATCCGGCAAGGTGAGCCCGCTGACCGACTCGGGCGCGGTGAACCTGGAGCCGCGGTTCTCGCCCGACGGAAATCGGCTGGCGTTCGTGTCCACCCGCGCCACCGGCCGCTTCAAGGTCTTCGTCGGCGAGCTGGCCGACGGTGAGCTCTCCGCGACCCAACTGGTGCCGGATCGCGAGAGCGCGACCCCGCGCTACTACTACAGCCCGTTCGACCACGAGCTGAGCCCGGCCTGGACCCCCGACGGCCGGGCGCTGGTCTACGTGAGCAATCGCGAGGTCCCGTACGGCACCGGCTCGATCTGGCTGCATCCGCTCGGGGACCGTGGCGAGCCGCGGCTGGTGCGGCGCGAGGAAACCACCTGGAAGGCCAGACCCGACGTCGCGCCGGACGGGCGGCGGATCGCGTACGCGTCGTACCTCGGGCGCCAGTGGCACCAGCTCTGGGTCACCATCGTCGACACCACCGCGGAACCGTTTCCGTTGAGCTACGGCGCGTTCGACATCGCCGCACCGCGGTTCTCGCCGGACGGCGAGCGGATCGCCTACATCGCCAACCCGCAGGGCAATACCGAGATCTGGATTCAGGAACTCATCGGCGGCAAGACGGTGCGCCTGAACGTCGGCCCGCGCCAATACCTCGAGCCCATGGCCGACCTCGAGCTGAAGGTCGTGGGTGCCGACGGCACCCCGGTGTCGGCCCGGGTCGCGGTGCGCGGTGCCGATGGGCGCGCGTACGCTCCGGCCGAGGCCTGGACCCACGCCGACGACGGCTTCGATCGCGCGCACGGTGAGTTCGAAGCCCAGTACTTCCACGTCCACGGCGAGGCTACGCTGGCGCTGCCGCCCGGCCGGGCCGAGATCACGGTCTGGCGCGGTCCGGAGCACGGAATCGAGCGCCGCTCGGTCGACGCGGTCGCAGGCGAGACGACCGCACTGACCGTCGCGCTCGAGCGCCTGGGCCTGCCGTCAGCCTTTGATGACTGGGTCGGCGGTGACGTGCACGTGCACATGAACTACGGCGGCACCTACCGCAACACGCCGGTGAACCTCGTCCGGCAGGCGCAGGCCGAGGACCTGGACGTCGTGTTCAACCTGATCGTCAACAAGGAGCAGCGGATTCCGGACATCGCGTATTTCTCGCGCGAGCCGGACCCGGCCTCGAACGACGAGGTGCTGCTGGTGCACGCGCAGGAGTTCCACACCAGCTTCTGGGGCCATGTCGGCCTGCTGGGCCTGAACGACCACCTGCTGCTGCCGGATTACTCGGGCTATCCCGGGACCGCGGCGGCGAGCCTGTATCCGGACAACGTAACGGTCGCGAAGATCGCGCGCGCCCAGCAGGCGCTGATCGGTTACGTGCACCCGTTTCTCGCGCCGCCGCCGGACCCGGCCGGCGAAGAGAAACTGACCCATGCGCTGCCGGTGGACGCCGCGCTGGGTGGGGTCGATTACTACGAGGCGATCGGGTTCGCCGACCATCGCGCCTCCGCCGAGGTCTGGTACCGATTGCTGAACTGCGGGCTCAAGATCGCCGCGGCGGCCGGTTCCGACACGATGGCCAACTACGCCTCGCTGCGCGGCCCGGTCGGGATCAACCGGGTCTACGTGGACACCAACGGCCGGGCGGGCACCCCGCTGGAGCGCCGCGACGCGTGGCTCGCGGCACTGAAGGCGGGTCGATCGATGGCGACCAACGGGCCGCTGTTGGGCCTGACCGTCGACGGGCGCGGGCCCGGCGGCGAGATCGCGCTCGAAGGCGCGCGGGAGCTGAAATACCGGGGCTTTTTGCGCTCCGCGGTGCCGGTGGATCACCTGGAGCTGGTGCGCAACGGGGCGGTGGTGGAAACGATCGCGCTGGAGGGCGATCGCACCCGCGCGGACTTCGAGGGCCGCGTCCAGGTCGCCGGGAGCGGCTGGCTGCTGGTGCGCGCCTGGAACGAGGCTTCCCACCCGCTGATCTTCGACCTTTACCCGTACGCGACCACCGGGCCGGTCTACGTGTCGGTGGACGGCCTGGCGCCGCGCTCACCGGACGATGCGGCGTATTTCCTGGCCTGGATCGACCGCCTGGTCGCGGCCGCGGAGTCGCATCCCGACTACAACAGCGACGCCGAGCGCGCGGAGATCCTGGCCAACCTGCAACACGCGAAAGAGTTCTATCGCGGCTGCGCAGCCGCGCTCACGGTCCGATAACGAAGATCAGCCCGTCGATGAATTGCGGGACGATCGCCCGCACGTCGTCCGTCGAGACCGCGGCCAGGCGCCGCTCGAGCGCGCGCGGGTCTTCGAGGCCGCCGCGCCACAGGAATTGCCGGGCGAGTTCCGCCGTCAGCTCCTCGTTGCTCTGCGCCGCGCTCCGTGCCCGGCCGACGAGATGGGCCTTGGCCTCGGCGACCTCGTCCGTGCTCGGTGGCGCGGTGGCGAGCCGCCTGAGCTCCGCCTCGAGCAACGCCTTCAGCGGCTCGATCTTCCCTGGATCCACCCCGACGGCCAGCGTGACCCAGCCGTTGGCGCCGTCGGACCGATAGCGCGTGTCGACGTAATAAGCGAGCCCGCGCCGCGAGATTGCCTCTTTGCCAAACCTGCCCTCGTAGTCGTGGCTGAGGATGTACGCCAGCAGCCGGTAAGCATCGGCGCCCGGCTGGGCGGCCGCCGGCGCGGGCACCAGGTAGCCGATCCGGGCCTGCGCCACCGGGTGGCCCAGGCGGATGGTCCGCTCGCCGGGCGCGAACTCGAGCGCTCGCGCCGCCGGCGGGACCGCCGGCGCCAAGTCCCCGAAATGGTTCTCCAGCAGCGTTTGCGCCAAGTCCGGCTGGACATCGCCGCTGAGCACGATAAGAGCCGGCGCGGGCGCGGGCGCCGCCAGCGCGGCGGCGATGATCTCGGCGAACGCCTGCTCCAGCCGGGTCTCGGGATCGCCCGAAGGCGGCGCCGGCGCGGCGGATCCCAGCCGCTCCAGCGACTGGCGCAACCTGCCCGCGGCGGCCTCCAGGTCCGCCGGCCGCGATCGGGTGATCAGCGACCTGTGGCCGAGCACCGGATCGGTCTGCGCGCCGCCGGTGAATACGACCGCGCGCAGATACACCGCCGGTGAAAGGTCGGACGGCTGCACGATCAC
>JBFJNB010000348.1:0-3814 GCA_041633655.1 Lysobacterales bacterium
CCCGCCGCCGGCGCACGCCGGGGCACGACTGGGCGATCCTCGCGCTCGGGCACGTCGGGGTAGTCGAGCGGGTCGTCGTCGACACCGCGTGGTTCAAGGGCAACTACCCGGACCGCTGCTCGCTGGATGCGGCCCTGCTCGACCCCGAGAAGATCGAGGACCTGGACCCCGAGGCGGTCGCCTGGCGGGGGCTGCTGCCGCAGCAGAAGCTCGGTCCCGACGCGGTCCATACCTTCGCCGCCGAGCTCACCGACGATCAGCCGCTGAACCTGGTGCGGCTGAACATCTTCCCCGACGGCGGGGTCAGCCGGCTGCGGCTTTACGGCCGGCTGAGCCGATGAAGGTACCGGCCGCGCCGCTGACCGCCGCGGCGTTTGCGCCGTTCGGTCAGGTGATCGAGGCGGCCGGGAATCAGTCGTTTCCGATCAACCAGGGCACCTGCGCGCGCTTTCACGACCTGGCCCGGCTCGAGCTGGACACCGCCGGCGGGCGCGCCGGCGTCAGCATCTTCCGCGCCCGGCCGGTTTCCCTGCCGTTCACGGTGCGCATGCTCGAGCGCCATTCGCTGTCGAGCCAGGCGTTCATGCCGCTGACCGCGCGCCGCTACCTGGTCGTGGTCGCGCCGGGCGGAAAAACTCCCGATCCGGCGACGGTGCGCGCGTTTCTGGCAGGACCCGGTCAGGGCGTGAACTACGCTCGCGGCGTGTGGCACCATCCGCTGCTGGCGCTCGATGCCGAGGCCGATTTCCTGGTGCTGGACCGGATCGGCCCCGGCGCCAACTGCGACGAGCACCCGTTCGACGGTAACGATCCGATCACGGTGATCGATGGACCCCTACGTTAGCGAATGGCTGAACCTGCTGTTGCGCTGGCTGCATTTCACGGCCGGCGTGGCCTGGATCGGTGCGTCTTTTTACTTCAACTGGCTGGAAGGGCGTCTGGACCGGCGCGGTCCGAAGCCCGACGGGGTGGCTGGCGAGCTGTGGTCGGTTCACGGCGGCGGCTTCTACCACTCGCAGAAGTACGAGGTGGCGCCGGTGCGCCTGCCCGAGACACTGCACTGGTTCAAATGGGAGGCCTATACCACGTGGCTCAGCGGATTCGCGCTGCTCGTGCTGCTTTACTATCTCGACCCGAGCACCTACCTGCTCGGGACCAACCCGCTCGGGCTGTCGCCGGTGACGGCGGTCGCGATCGGGCTCGGTTCGCTGATCGGCGGCTGGCTGGTCTACGACGGACTGTGCCGCAGCCCGCTGATCGAGCGCCCGGTGCTGTTCTCGGCCGTCGGGGTGGTGCTGGTGGCCGCGCTCGCGTGGGGCTTGAGTCGGGTGTTCGACGGCCGCGGCGCGTACGTCCAGACCGGCGCGATCATCGGCAGCGTGATGGTCGCCAACGTCTTTTACGTGATCATCCCGGCCCAGCGCCGGATGGTTGCGGCGATGGGCCGCGGCGATGTACCCGATCCCGGCCCCGGCAAGGCGGCGCTTCGGCGCTCGCTGCACAACAACTATCTGACCCTGCCGGTGCTGTTCATCATGCTGAGCAGCCATTTCCCGAGCACCTACGGGCATGACTACGGGTGGGCGATTCTGGTCGGGCTGGCCGTGATCTCGGCCGCGGTACGCCACCACTTCAACCTGCGCAACCAGGGACGGCGCCAGGTCTGGCTGCTGCCGGCGGCGGCAATGGCGACGCTCGCGCTGATCTGGCTGGCGCGCCCGCCTGCGCCGACGGCGGGCGCGACCGCGGCGGCGATCGGTCCGGTGGCGTTCGCGGAGGTTCGCCAGATCATCGATGTGCGCTGCCGGAGCTGCCATGCCGCCGAGACCACCCACCCGGCATTCCCGATCGCCCCGCTGGGCTACGCGCTCGATACCGCCGAGCAGATCCGCGACACCGTCGACCTGATCTACGCCCGCACCGTGGCCACCCGGACGATGTCGCTGGCCAATATGACCGGGATGACCGAAGACGAGCGCGCGCGGCTCGGCGCCTGGATCGAGCAGGGCGCGAAGTTGGATTGAGGCAGCCGCTGCTCGTCAGCGGCGGGATTTGCGCAGCAGCGCCTCCAGCGCAAACACGTGGCGGTCCTCGGCCGCCAGCTCCCTCAATGCGGCGGCGAGTCTGATTACGTAGTCGCGATTACTGCCGCTGGGTCCGACGGCGCCCGCGATATGGGCCGCGATCTCGTCCTCCGACGCCGGGCCCAGGAATGCGTGGTTGTCCTCGGACGCGAGGTAGACGGTGCCCTCGGCGGTGGTGCCGTCTTTGAAATGGAGCGGCTCGGTGATGCGTCGGTAGCCGTTCTTCTCGCGAAAATCCAGCGCCGCGAACGACTGCGGCGCGATCCGGTAGGCCACGCCGGCGCACACCGCGCCGGGCACCCGGATCAGGGTCACGACCCGGCCCGGGGAATCCGGGGTGCCGCGATGATCGTGCGAACCCTGCCAGAAGCGTCGCTCCCAGCCGCGGATCGCGGCCGCGCGCCGCTCCAGATACGGAAAATCGGCCCGGAAGATCAGCGAGCCGTAGCCGAACAGCCAATGGTCTGTCGGTTTATCGTTGCTCGATGCCATTGAGTCGTCGCTGGCCGCTGCCGCCAAAAGCGCTAAAGTTAGCGCATTCCTTAACGACAGGGGAGGTTACAGCATGGCCAGCCCGAAATTCTCCCCGGACGAATGGGCCCGGATTCGGGAACGCCTGAACGACGACCCCGACCGTTACGGTCTGCCGCGGCGGGTGTACGGGTCCGCGGTGCTGGGTTCGGCCAACGTCCGCAAGCTCGGCGCCAGGCGCAAACGCGACCGGCATACCTGGCGGTTCCTGGCCGACGTATTCCGTCACTTCGACCTGCTCGCGATCCAGGAGGTGCTCGAGGACATGGAGGGCCTGCGCCACCTGAAGGAACTGATGGGGGACGAGTTCGGGATGGTGGTCTCCGACACCACCGGCGCGTTTCCGAACGAGGGCGGGCTCGCGGAGCGGCTGGCGTTTCTGTTCAACTGGACCGTGGTCAATCGGAAGGAGATGGTCACCGACGTCACCTACGACCGAACCAAGGTGATCGAGATCATCGGCGAAAGCGAGCACGCGATCCACGAGGCGGTCGACAACGCGCGCGCTGATCCCAAATACAACCGCCAGATGCGCCGCTATCAGGAACGGATGGCGCGCTTCGAAGCGGGACACGGAAGCGAACCGAAAAAACCGTCGCTGCCGATCAAGATGCCGGTGTTCGTATCGTTCATCCGCACCCCGTTCGCGGTCGCATTCGAGATCCGCGGTCACCCCGGCGCCGAGCGCTACACTTTCCTCGCGATCAACGCGCACCTGTACTTCGGCAACTACATCGACGATCGGCGCCAGGAGTTCGATGCACTGATGGCCTGGATCATGGGCCGGGTCCAGCAGGGCGACATGAACGACTCGCTGAACATCGTGCTGCTCGGGGATCTGAACCTGGATTTCGACAATCCGGACAACGATCGCGGACGCATCCTCGAGCTGATCGATCGCTTGAACCGCAAGGGCGGCAAGGAGGTCAACGTGTATTTTCCGCTGCTCCAGCCGCACCCGCAGCGCCCGAATCAACAACTGATGGGGCGCGACGGTCGGCCGTTGCAGACCAATGCCCGCCTGACCCAGACGTTCGACCAGATCGGCATTTTTTCGCGCGACGAGCGGCTCAAGCGGCTGACCAACAAGAACGCAGGCGCCAACCCGCGCGGGCCGGATTTCGGGGTGTTCGATTTCGTCAACCTGTTCAGCGAGGCGCTTCATGAACGGCCGTTTGCGGCTCTGACCGACACCCAGC
>JBFJNB010000349.1:0-3787 GCA_041633655.1 Lysobacterales bacterium
CGCGTTGGGCCTGGGCGAGATTCACGTCAACTCCCGGCTCAACGAAGCGCTCGATGCCGAAATCGAACTGCTTTACTCCGACGTCGAGGAGGCGCAGTCGACCCAGGTCAATCTCGCCAGCGCGGAGGATTTCCGGCGGGTTGGACTCGACGCCGCCGCGATCCCGGTACCGTTGCGATTCGCAATCGAGCAGGATTCGGCCGGGCGCTATCTGGTCCGGGTCAGATCGAGCCAGCCGGTGGGTGACCCGTTCCTGGATTTCCTGATCGAGGTCAACTGGCCCAACGGGCGCTTGCTGCGCGAATACGTGGTGCTGCTCGATCCTCCGGTCACCGCGCCGGCCGAGGTGGCGCCGCTGGCCGCGGCCCCGCCGGCGGCAAGGCCGACCCCGGCACCGAGCCAGACCCCGGCACCGCGGCGCGAGCAGCCGCGGCCGGCGTTCGACGACGACGGCACCTACGAGGTCGTGCGCGGCGACACGCTGTGGGAAATCGCCCGCGACCACCGTCCGGCCGGGGATGTGACGATCAACCAGATGATGATGGTGCTGTATCGGATGAACCCGGAAGCGTTCTTCCGCGACAATATCAACGCGCTGAAGGCGGGCGCGGTGCTGCGCCTGCCCGAACTGGACGACTTGCGCGAGCTGCCGGTGACCACCGCGCTGGCCCAGGTGCGGACCCAGAATCAGGCCTGGGAAAGCTATCGCCAGAGCTGGGCCGGGCGCACGCCGACGGTTTCCGACGCCGGGGTCAGCCCGGAGTACGTGCGCCCGCAACCGGGCGCTCCGGAGACCGACGACTCGCGCCTGGAACTGGTGCCGCCGGCCGACCGCGCGGACGCATCCGAGCTGGCCAGCCTGCGCGCGGACCTCGCGCGCTCGCGCGAGGAACTGGTCAGTGCCGGGCAGGAGAACGTTGAGCTGCAATCGCGCGTCGGCGAACTGGAAAACCTGATCAGCAACCTGGAGCGCGCGATCACGCTGAAGGACGCGGACCTGGCGGACCTGCAGAACCAGATCGAGCTGGCCGGCGTGGAGACGCCCGCGCAGCCACCGGTGGCCGATCCGGGTCTGGAGCCGGTGACTCCGGTCGATGCCGGATCCACCGAGGATACTGCGCTGTCGAACCAGGGATTCGAGTCCACGCCCGACGCGGCGACTGCCGCGCCCGGCGAGGATGCCGAAACGCCGACGACCGGCGCCGTGACCGAGCCGGTCGACGCGACCGCCGATGCTGGCGTGACCCCGGCGCCACCGCGCCGGCCGGAGCCCGGGCTGGTGGACAAGGTCCGCGGCGCGGTAAACAACCCGCTGGTGCTGGGCGGCCTCGGTGCGGCGTTGCTGCTGGGTCTGGGCGGTTGGTTATGGTCGCGCCGCCGCGGTGAGCCCGAAACCGGCGGCACGCTGGTCGACAGGATGGTGGCTGCCAACGAGATGGCCGATGCGCCGCCGTTTGCCGACGACGAGGAGGCCGACCGGGTCGACGCCACGGTGGACGGCGAGGACGAAGCGGCGCTGATCGCGGCGATCGAGGAGGAGCCCGGAGATCCGCAGACCCATCTGGCCCTGCTGCGCCGCTACTACGCCAGTGACCAGGCCGACCAGTTCGCGGCCGCGGCCCAGCGGATGCTCTCCAACATCGGGGGCGAATCGCACCCGGCCTGGATGGAAGTCAAGGCGATGGGAGCGAACCTGGCGCCGAACCACCCGCTGTTCGCACCCGCCGAGCCCGCTGCCGAGGACGCTGGGGGAGATCAGGATTTCGAGTTCGACACCGGCGATCGCGATGACGAGATCGAGGCCGCGGTCGGACCGCCCCCGGAGTTCGATGCCGACGCGGTGGACCAGGATCAGCCGGAAGCCGAGGACGACTTGTCGCTGGATTTCGAGCTCGAGGAAGGCGATCTACCCGATCTGGATGCCCGCGCCGAGCAGCCCGAGGCGTTCGCGGCGGCCGATGACGACGACCTGTCCCTGGACTTCGATCTGGGTCCGGGGGATCTTCCCGCGTCCGGCGGGGGCGAGGGCGAGGACGAGCTGACGCTCGCAGGCGCCGACGTACCCGACGCCGGCGACGATCTGCTGGAGCTGGACTCCGACCTCGACACGCCGCCGGCCGACACGCTGGAGGAACTCGAAATCGCCGACCTGGATCTGGGCGAGGAGGCGGTCGCCGAGAAGGTCTCGGAGGCGGCCCCGGCGGACGAGGCCGATACCGAGTTCGAGCTGCAGGCCCTGTCCGCCGACGGCGAGGGCGACACCGAACTGGATCTCGATCTGAATCTGGACTCCACGGAGGAATCGGCAACGGAGGAAGAGGCAGTGGATCCCGAGCAAGTGCGCAAACAATCGGCGACCCTGGCCGAGCTGGAAGCCTCGGACGAGGATCTCGGTCTCGACGACCTGAACCTGGACGAAAAGGCGTTCGGCGACGACGACGCGGTCGGCACCAAGCTCGATCTGGCCAAGGCGTACATCGACATGGGCGACCCCGAGGGTGCGCGCGGGATGCTCGAGGAGGTCATGGCCGAGGGCAATCCGGGGCAGAAGGAAGAGGCCGAGGATCTGCTGGGCCGGCTCACGCCCTGAGCGGGCCGGCACCCGGCCGCCAACTTGATTCATCCGGGCCAGTCGGGCCCGGCGAAGGATTCAGATGCGCGTCGCGATGGGGGTCGAATACGACGGCACCCGCTTCTTCGGCTGGCAGACACAGGCCCGCGAACCCACGGTGCAATCGGTGCTGGAGCGCGCGCTGAGCCGAGTCGCCAACGAGCCGGTTCGGGTGTTCGGCGCCGGCCGCACCGACACCGGCGTGCATGCCCGCGGTCAGACCTTCCACTTCGACTCGGGCGCCGAGCGTTCCCGCCGATCCTGGATCCTGGGGACCAACAGCAACCTGCCCGAAGACGTCGCCGTCATCTGGGCGAAAAGCATGCCCGCCGATTTCGACGCGCGCGCCTCGGCGCTCGGGCGGCGCTACCGGTACGCGATCGTCAACCGCTGGGTGCGCCCGGTGCTCGCGCGGGCGCAGGCGCTGTGGGTACGCCGTCCGCTGGCGGAGGAAGCGATGCACTCGGCTGCCCAGGCGCTGGTCGGGGAGCACGATTTCACCTCGTTCCGCGCGCTCGCCTGCCAGGCCCGCCACGCGCGCCGGCGGCTGACCGCCGTCGCGGTCGCGCGCGCCGGCGACTCGGTCGAAATCACGGTCGAGGGCAATGCCTTCCTGCATCACATGGTGCGCAACATCGTCGGCACCCTGCTCGAGGTCGGTCTCGGCCGCCGGCCACCCGAGTGGGTCGCCGAGGTGCTGAGCATGCGCGACCGCAGCGCGGCCGGTGTTACCGCCCCGGCGCACGGACTGTGCCTGGACGCGGTGCGCTATCCGGCCCGCTACGGCATTCCCGGCGGACCCATGGCTGAGGGCGACGCGTGATCGCCCGCCGCACCCGGATCAAAATCTGCGGCGTGACCCGGGCCGCCGACGCGTGTCTCGCCGCCGAGTTCGGAGCCGACGCGATCGGGCTGGTGTTCGTGCCCCGGAGCAGGCGCTTTTTGTCGCTCGAGCGGGCCCGTGAGATCGCGCGCTCGCTCGGCGGATTCGAGCGCCGGGTGGGCCTGTTCATGGACCCCGAGGCGGGCGCGGTCGAACGGGTGCTCGAAACTGTCGCGCTGGACATGCTCCAGTTCCACGGCGGCGAACCGGAGACATTCTGCCGCCGGTGCGGCCTGCCTTACCTGAAGGCGATCAGCGCGGGGCAGGGGCTGGACGACCTCGAGCGGCGCTAC
>JBFJNB010000350.1:0-3761 GCA_041633655.1 Lysobacterales bacterium
GCCGAGCGAGGCGGCATCGAAGGCGACCACGTCGATCTTCCAGCGCCCGCCCTCGCGGTGGGCCTTCTGGATCGCCTCGACCGCCGGCTTGAGGCCAACCGCCAGGTCGAGATTGCACCCGTTGCGGTTGGCGAACCGGCGCGCTCGCTGCATGAAGGCCTCCTCGCCGGAGACGACCAGCATGCGCACCCCGGCCAGCCGCCGCGCTTCCGGATCGATGTCGCCGACGGCTTTCTTCACCCAGCAGGTAAACCAGAACTCGGAGCCCCGGCCCGGCTGCGACTTGACCCCGATCTCGCCGCTCATCAGCTTGACCAGCCGCTTGCAGATCACCAGGCCCAGACCGCTGCCGCCGAAATTGCGCGTCGTCGAAGCGTCGGCCTGCGAAAACGGCTCGAACAACTTGCGCTGCGCGGCCTCGTCCATGCCGATGCCGGTGTCGCGGACCGTGAACAGAAGCTCGTATTCGGTGCGCGATTCGCCCTTGTTGGAAACCGTCACCTCGACCCCGCCGGATTCGGTGAACTTGATCGCGTTGCCGACCAGGTTGGTGATGATCTGGCGCAGCCGTACCGGGTCGCCGCGAATCGCCAGGCGCACGCTGGGGTCGATCCGGGTTTCCAGGGTCAGACCCTTGCGCTTGGCGTTCCCGGACAGGAGCGTGGTGACCGAATCGATTACCTGCGCCAGGTTGATGCCGACGCTTTCCAGCTCCAGCTTGCCGGCCTGGATCTTCGAGTAGTCCAGCATGTCGTCGATGATCGACAACAGATGCCGCGACGAGACGAAGATCGTTTTCATCAGGCCGTGCTGCTCCTCGTCCAGGTCGGTGCGGCGCATCAGGTCCAGAATCGGCAAAATCCCGTTCAAAGGGGTGCGGATCTCGTGGCTCATCGTGGCCAGGAATTCGTCCTTGGCCACTGAGGCCTCCTCGGCCTGGCGCCTCAGGTCGGCCAGTTCGGTCTTGACCGCGTCTCGCTCGGCCTTGAACTTGTCGCGCCCGGACTGGGCCTGAACCAGGCCCTCGCGCGAGGTGATCAGTGCCCGGCGCGCATCCTGGTAATCCAGCTTGAACTTGAGAAATTGCGGCAGCACGCCGTTTCGAAACGCAGTCGCGGTCACGGTCACCGAAAGCGCGACCACCAGCGAGGCCGAGGTGACGATGCCGATCGGGTCGGTCTGCGCCAGCCGGATCAACAGCGGCGCCATCGCCGGTACTACGAACGCGAGCTGGGCGGAGAGGGAATGGGCGAACAGCAGCACGCTGGCGAACGCGACCGCGATCGTAACCGCGGTCACCGCGACCGCGCCGTGGGGCGGCGCCAGATCGTACAGAAACAGCGCCGCCGCGCCCCACCCAAGACCGCCGGCGGCGGCGAATCCCAGGGTCATCAGCCGCCAGTGGCTGATGCTGCCGGTCAGATCCTGATCGCGTCGATAGGCCCGGTACGACAGCGCCGCGACCGCGGTCAGCACCAGGAAATAGGAACACCAATACCACGGTTGCGGACTGCCGCTGATCCACGCCAGGCTCGACCCCAGCGCCAGCGCCAGCAACAGTACCGCCAGTTGCTGGCGCGCGAACCGGAAGCCCCAGCGCACGGATTCGACGCCGAATTCCTCGATCGACTGCAGCGGACCCGATTCGGTCGCGTTCATGTATTCCTCCCGTGACGGTGTCTCCAGGGGACAAGACCCCGACGGGGTCACGGTAACGTGCCGGGAGAACTCACTCAACTTCTATGAAACAGGGATAACAATCGTTGACAATCGTATGATTCCAGTAGCCTTAATCGGGCAAATACTCCAGCGCCAGCGCGGTTCGGATGAAGCCGCTTGGCGGTTGCTTCGCGACCCGGCCGGAGCGGCCCGGGCCTGGCCAGCCGCGCGATGGCTATTTGCGCCGAGCTTGTCGCTACAATAGCCGCCGGTAGCTAGTGTCCTGTTTGGGAAGTTCGCTGACTATCAGCGGGCCGCACAAGGCCTGGGGCAAGGCGCGGTTCGCCGGGAATGGCCCGGTCCTTGCCAAGAATCGCAACGCGGCCACAGGCGTTGTGCGGTGCGCCCGCAGGGAGCGTGCAGGACCGCCAAATACCATGTTGCGTGCCTTGGCAATATCGACATATTACCTGCAGTACACGCCTTGTATTTGGCGCTCCTGCGCGCTCTGATAGTCAGCGAACTTTCCAAACAGGACACTAGAGGCGAGTGCCGATGCGCGGCGACCGCAACTCGACGCCCCATAGCTGGTCCGGCGACTGGACCGCGCTGAAGAGCCTGATTCCCTATTTCATGGAATTTCGCGGGCGGGTCGCGCTCGCGCTCGCGTTCCTGCTGCTGGCCAAGCTGGCCACGGTGCTGATGCCGATCGTGATGAAGCTGATCGTCGACGCGCTGGATTCGGCCCGTACCCAGGTCCTGGTGGTGCCGCTTCTTTTTTTGCTGCTCTACGGCGCGCTGCGGCTCAGTGCGATCGTGTTCGGGGAGATCCGCGACGCGGTGTTCGGGCGAGTCACCGAACGCGCGATGCGCCGCATCGGGCTTCGGGTGTTCAAGCACCTGCATGCGCTGGACATGGCGTTCCACCTGGAGCGGCGCACCGGGGGGCTGGCCCGCGACATCGAGCGCGGAACCAACGGCATCAGTTTCCTGATGCGGTTCATGCTGTTCAACATCGTCCCGACCCTGCTGGAGATCCTGCTGGTCGTCGCGATCCTGTCGATCAACTTCAGCCCGTGGTTTCCGGCGATCATCGTACTATCGGTCGCGGTCTACATCGCGTTCTCGGTGGTAGTGACCGAGTGGCGTACCCGCTTCGTACGCCGGATGAACGAGATGGACAACGAGAGCAACACCCACGCGGTCGACAGTCTGCTCAATTTCGAAACCGTCAAATACTTCGCCAACGAGGACTTCGAGGCGCGCGAGTACGACCGTTTCCTGGCCGATTGGGAGCGCGCCCGGATGCAGAACCGCCTGTCGCTGGCGGCGCTCAACTGCGGTCAGGCGCTGGTGGTGGCCGGCTCGGTCACCGCGTTGATGGTTCTGGCCGCGCGCCACGTGGTCGCCGGAACCATGACCCTGGGCGATCTGGTGATGATCAACGCCTATGTGATGCAGCTGTTCGTCCCGTTGAACTTCCTGGGGTTCGTCTACCGCGAGATCAAGCGTGCGCTGGCCGACATCGAGAACCTGTTCGGCCTGCTCCAGGTCAAGCCCGCGATCGACGACGCGCCGGACGCCAGGCCGCTGGCGGTCACCGCCGGGGCGGTGCGCTTCGATGCGGTGTCGTTCGGCTACCGACCCGAGCGCCAGATCCTCGATCGGGTGAGCTTCGAGATCCCGGCCGCCTCCAAGCTCGCGGTGGTTGGCCCCTCGGGTGCCGGCAAGTCGACCATCGCGCGGCTCCTGTTCCGCTTCTACGACGTCGATGAGGGCTCCATCGAGATCGACGGCCAGGACATCCGCACCGTGACCCAGCGGTCGCTGCGTCAGGCAATCGGGGTGGTGCCCCAGGACACGGTGCTGTTCAACAACACGATCCGCTACAACATCGGCTACGGCCGCCCGGGGGCGAGCGCGGCCGAGATCGAGGAAGCGGCACAGCTCGCGCACCTGGACGAGTTCATCGCCGGGCTGCCGGACGGTTTCGAAACCCCGGTCGGGGAACGCGGCCTGAAGGTGTCCGGGGGCGAGAAACAGCGCATCGCAATCGCGCGGATGCTGTTGAAGCAGCCGCGGATCCTGATCTTCGACGAGGC
>JBFJNB010000351.1:0-3753 GCA_041633655.1 Lysobacterales bacterium
CACTAGCCTCTCGATTCGCAATTTTTGTCTGGCGGGATTCGCTAGGCTCGAACGCAATCGGTTCGAGGACGGCTAGCTATGAGGCGCGTCAAGTTCAACGCATTGCTATGGGCGGTGGTTTGTCTGGCTGGAACCGCGGCAGCCGCCGAGCGTCCGCGATTGCAGGGCGACGACCAGGCGGTCGCGGCGATCGAGCGAATGATCGAGCGCTTTGGCGGGGCCGATGTCTGGGCCCGCGCCCGCTCGCTGTACGTGGAATACGACGGCTGGCGGACCGAGCCCAACGAGCCGGTGGTCGAGCGGGCGTGGCGGGGATTGGGCGAACCCTACCAGCGCGCCGAGTTCGAGGGGCGGAGTTTCTACACGATCTATGCGCTGTCACCGGCGGGTGAGTGGATCAGCCGCGACGGCAAGATCACCCGCCTGAAACCCGACGACCACGCGGCGACGGTCGAGCGCTACCCGTTCGGCTTCTACACCAGCATCCACACCTTCGCCAGCGGCGATCCCCGCATCCGCCTGCGCTGGCAGGAGCCCAACCGGGTCATCGTCAAGACCGCCGACGGGCGCGAGCGCGGCTGGTGGCAGGTCGATCAGACCGGCGCGCTGATCAAGTGGGGGGCCACCACCGAAGAAGGCGAGAAGCTCGAGTACGTCTACGGTCCGATGCGTCCGTTCGGCAACGTCAACTTTCCGGCCTGGGGTTCCTCCTACGACGGCTGGTGGCGCTGGAACTACACCGCGGTCGACGTCAGTACCGATCCGGTCCCGGCCGCGATCGCGTTCGAGCCGCCCGAATAGCGCGCCAGACTGCTATTCAAAGCCGTCGCCGAACAGAATCCCGAAGCAGACCAGGTCGATCACCGCCTCGCCGGCGTCGCGACCCATCGAGGCCTCCGGGATCGTGATCGGCGTGACCTCCACGCCGGCCATCTCGACCGGCGAATTGCCGGCGTTATTGACTACCACCATGCCGGCGGCGCCGGCGGCCTGGGCATTCTCGGCCTTGGTAACGAAGGCGCAGGTGCCGCGCCGCACCAGCGCGATCTGGCCGGTCATGTCGTCCGCCAGCGCCTCGCAGGCGTCGAGCGGCTCGTCGGTTGAGTCGTCGGCGCAGGCGATCGGACCGGTGACCGGGGTGGTGTCCAGCGGCGGGCCGAAGCTGGCGGTGCCGGCGTCGTAGTCGCCGTCGACCAGCTCCTCGCTGCTGATCCGCACGATCGGCACGCCGGATTCCAGCAGCGGGCCGGCTTCGCGGGTGACGTTGTTGCCGGTCCAGATCACGTTGCCGTAGTTGACCGCCGAGGCGGAGCGCTCGGCGTCGGTCATGTTCGCCCAGTTCTTGCCGCGGGTCAGGTCATGGGTGAAGTGGTCGAAGATGCCCGGTAATCCCAGAAACTGCGATCCGGTCTCCTCGTCGGTGAAGTTGGCGAAGCCCAGGCCGTGACCCGCCTCGTGCAGCACCACCGGCGCGAAGTCGATCGTGCCGGCCGGGGGATTGCCGTCGAGCCCGTAGTAGTAGCCGGTGCCGGCACCGAGGCATTCCTCGTCGATGTCGGAGTTGATGATCACGAAGATGTCGCCGCCGTCCATCGCGGGCGGCCCGGACAGGTCGGAGCCGACGAGCGCCTCGGCCAGCGCGGAGTGATACCAGGTACCCGGCTGCGGGATGCCCGGTCCGTCGCTGAAGACGAAGATCGTCAACGCGCCTCCAAGCACCGCGCCGCCGCCTGGCTGGCAGGGCAGCGGCGCGTAGGTCACCAGCACGTCGATCGGCACCGTGCTCGCGAGCGTGCTCCCCCATACCGCCAGCGCCGCCTCGATCAGGTTGCGCCGCGCCTCGCCCAGGGTCGTGGCCGTGTTTCCGGGCGCGCCGGCGAACGCGCGCGGGTCGTCGAGCCCGACGCCTGGATCGTCCAGCGAAACGACGTTGAACGTCGAGGCGCCCGAGGTCCAGCCGATGTCGAACATCTGCTCCGGGGTGATGTCGAGATCCAATGCGCCCAAGTCCGGATTGATCGCCGGCTCCATCAGCAGGTTCGGCCGCGCGATCGGGTCCCAGTGCGAGAGGCTCGAACCCGGCTGCACCGGGTCGGGAGAGAACAGCCGCATCCTCAGCAGCGGATCGGCGCCGGCCAGCCGAGCGTCATCGACCAGCAGGCTCGCCTCCGCCGGCGGGTTTCCGGCCGGGCGCAGCGCCGGCAGAAACGTGAAATTCAGGTGCTCGGCCCCGAGCCGGGCGCGATAGCGACCGTCGGTCAGCGGCTGCCGCTCGGCCCGACCCGTGGACAGCACCGTTTCAGCCCCACCGGGATAAGTGGCCGCGGCCGCGGCGTTCAGCGTCTGGGTACGGATCTGTTCGGTGACTTGAGCGGTGGCGGTGGCGCTCGTGCCCATCAGCACGATAAGCCACAGACCGGACTGGATGCGCAACATCGGGGAGAGTCCTGCTGGTTGGGTTCGCGATCGTTGCACCGATCGGCAACGGGCGCAATAGCGACCTACGGCTTTCGATCGTGATTGGTCAGCACGAACTTGAAGCCCTCGTAATCGTCCCCGCCGCTCGGCGCGGCGCCGACCAGCACCGCAATCCGCCCGTCGTCGCCGCGCAGGTACGAGATGTAGGCCGGCTCACCCTCGACCTCGCGCGTGTTCTTGAACACCGCCCGGCCGGGCGCGGATTCGACCAACTCGAAGCGCAGGTGCGGGCCGTCACCCTCCCAGGTCGAGTAGTCCGGACGGAAGTGCTTGAATTGATAATAGATTCCGTCGGATTGCTTGGCGATGACGACATACTCCAGGACCCCGACCTTGCCCGCGCGTACGAGGCGGAACATCCCCGTCATCGAGCCCGCCACTGGCTCCGTCCAGACTTCCTGGGTCAGGTTGTGCTCGTCGCCGTCGCGCCAGTCGCCCGCCAGCCACGCCAGGTCCTGGATCGACGCCGCCGCGGCCGGACCGCCGAGCGCGATCGAAAGCAGAAGGGCAAACGAACTCGACTTGTGCATCGCAGGTTCCTTCGTCGATGTCTGAAGCATAGCCTACGCCAGCCGGGCCGCGTGCCAGCGCAGGTGCTCGTCCATGAACGTGGAGATGAAGTAATAGCTGTGGTCGTAGCCCGGTTGCATCCGGATCCTCGCCGGTAGCCCTGCCTCGCGGCAGGCCTGCACCAGCAAATCGGTCTTGAGCTGCTCGGTGAGAAAATTGTCCGCGTCGCCCTGGTCGATCAGGAGCTCGGGCACGCGCGCCCCGTCCTCGATCAGCGCGCAGGCATCGTATTCGCGCCATCTGTCTCGATCCGCGCCGAGGTAACCGCCAAGCGCCTTGTGACCCCACGGGCACCGGGATGGAGCGACGATCGGCGCGAACGCCGAGACGCTGCGGTAGCGATCGGGATGGCGCAGCGCGATCGTCAGCGCGCCGTGCCCGCCCATCGAATGGCCGGTGATGGCCTGGCGATCCGGGTCGATGGGAAAGTCTGCCGCGATCAGCTCCGGCAACTCGGTTTCGACGTAGTCGCGCATCCGGTAGTGCTGCGACCACGGCGCCTCGGTCGCGTTGACATAAAACCCGGCGCCGAGCCCGAAGTCATAGGCCCCGCCCGGGTCGTCAGGGACCCCATCGCCGCGCGGGGATGTGTCCGGCGCGACGAACACCAGCCCGAGTTCGGCGCAGACCCGGCGGTACTCGCCCTTTTCGGTGACGTTGGCATGGGTGCAGGTCAGCCCCGACAGATACCACACACCGGCAGGC
>JBFJNB010000352.1:0-3744 GCA_041633655.1 Lysobacterales bacterium
AGGACCCGGACGTGCACGTGGATTACCAGTCGATGTGGATCCACCCCGAACACCCGCAGCACGTGATCGTCGGCAACGACGGCGGCATCGACTTGAGCTATGACGGCGGTCGGTCCTGGCTCAAGGTCGACGCCCAGCCGGTGGGGCAGTTTTACACCGTCAATGTCGACCTGGCCGATCCCTATAACGTCTACGGCGGCTTGCAGGACAACGGCACGATCAAGTGTTCGTCGCGCAACCGCTGGTGGACCGGCGAGAACTGCCAGCGGATCAACGGCGGCGACGGGATGTACGTCGCGATCGACCCGCGCGACAACAAAACCGTCTACACCGGCTACCAGTTCGGCTACTACACCCGGATCGGCGCCGACGGCGCGCGCCGCGACGTGCGCCCGCGCGACCGGCTCGGCGACCCGGCGCTGCGCTACAACTGGAACACCCCGGTGATCCTGTCGCCGCACAATCCGGATGTCGTTTATTTCGGCGCCAACCTGCTGTACCGCTCGCTGGACCAGGGCCAGAGCTGGACCGCGATCAGTCCCGACCTGACCCGTTCCCAGAGCCGCGGCGACGTTCCGTTCGCGACCCTGACCACGGTGTCGGAGTCGCCGCTCGCATTCGGCCTGCTGTGGGCCGGAACCGACGACGGCGAGGTCTGGCTCACCGAGGACGGCGGCGACGACTGGTTCAACGTGGCCAAGAACCTGCCGCGCGACCGCTGGGTCAGCCGGGTCGAGGCCTCGCACCACGAGCGCGAACGGGCGTATCTGAGCTTCAACGGCTATCGCGACGACGACATCCGCGCGTACGTCTACCTGACCGACGACCTGGGGCGCCACTGGACCGACATCTCCGGGGGCCTGCCGGCCGAACCGGTCAACGTGATCCGCGAGGACCCGGTCCACGAGAACCTGCTGTACGTCGGCACCGACCGCGGGGTCTACGCATCGCTGGACCGGGGCGCGACCTGGCACGCGCTGGCCGCGGGGCTGCCCAAGGTGCCGGTCCACGACCTGGTCGTGCATCCGCGCGAGCGTGAACTGGTGGCCGGCACCCACGGGCGCAGCATCTGGATCGTCGACGTGCTCCCGCTGCAGGAGCTGGCCTCCGCCGGCACCGGCGAGAGCCTGAAGGTGTTTTACGTCGATGAGGTCCAGGCCTCGCGCGACTGGCGCTCCAGGCGGTCCCGCTGGTTCTACCGCGCCGAGGACGATCCCGAGGTCACGGTGCACTACTGGGCCGGCGGCGCTGGTGCCGCGAGGCTCGAGCTGCTGGACGCCGACGATCGGGTGCTGCGGGTAATGGAACAGGACGCCGCTGCAGGGCTCAACGCGTTCACCTGGGACCTGCTGGTCGATCAGGAGCTGGCGCTGGCCGCCGAACAGGCCGCGCTGGCCGGGGACGAGCCGGCGGACCCGGAACCGGTCGCCGAGGGCGACGCCGGCGCCGAGCCCGCCGCGACCGATGATTCGACGGCCAATCCCTCGGCCGGCGAGCTGGCCAGGACCCCGTATGCCGAATCGGTCCGCCTCGGCCACCCGCTGTACGCGATGCCGGGCGAATACCGTTTGCGGGTCAGCCTGGGCGAGAACCAGGCGGCGGTCGACTTCACGCTCACCGCGCCCGAGAAGCTGACCCCGCGGGGCAAGGAAAAACCCAAGCTGCGCGGCAGAAAATAGCCTAAGTCCTTGAAATCAATTTCAATCGAGCGGTCGAGAAATTCTGCTTGACTTGGGCGCCCGGCTGATTATGGTATGGCCACCCGTGGCGGAGGAGGTGACGGTCGGCGCCGGTTTTCAACGGGCTTCGATCGGATCGACGCGACTGAGTTTTTTGAGTGTTTGACTCACTCGCACGTCGCCCTTCGTCCATCTGAAACTCATTGAAAGACGTGCCGTGGCGCGGGGAGGGACTATGGATACCCTACCTTCAGGGCAGCGACCGCTCCGAGCGTGCTGTCGTTCGCCCGTCCTGCCCGACCATCCACCCTCGATCCCGGCGCGCCCGGCGCCGACGGCCATCGCCGCAATGCCCCACGAACGCGTCTCATCCGGAGGAAACATGAAATCGGCAAGCTTTAATCTGAAATGGGTTCTATTGGCCGCCTCGGTCTTCGCGCTCGGCGCCCTGGCGCCCGCGCTGGCGGGGCAACCGGACCACGACCGCTACATCGTCTCGTTCCTGGACGTGGGCAAGGGCAAGGCCGCCCTGCGTGCCGCCGGTGCCCGCATCGAGCGGGAAATACCGCGCCATGAAATCGCGGCGGTGCACATCCCGCGCCAGGCGCTGAACGGGTTGCGCCGCAACCCGCACATCGAATACATCGAGCCGGACGTGCTGCGCTATCCGATGGCGCAGACCACGCCGTGGGGCATTCCGGCGGTGCAGGCCGATCTGGTCAGCGACATGGGCGCCGGGAACCGGACCGTCTGCATCATCGACTCGGGTTATTCCCTGGGTCACGAGGACCTGCCCAGCGCCAACGTCACCGCCTCCCCCGACGGTGGCTCGGGCGATCCGTTCACAGATCTGTGCCATCACGGCACCCACGTCGCCGGCACCGTCTCGGCTCTGAACAACGGCGTCGGCGTGGTCGGCGTGCTGCCCAGCGGCACGATCAACCTGCACATCGTCAAGGTGTTCAGCGGCGTCAGCTGCGCGTGGACCTATTCGTCGGACCTGATCGCCGCGCTGGACAAGTGTGAGACCGACGGCAACGCCAACATCGTCAGCATGAGCCTCGGCGGCAGCTTCAAGAGCCGCAGCGAGCAGCGCGCGTTCGACCAGGCCAACAACCGCGGGGTGCTGTCGATCGCGGCGGCCGGCAACGACGGCAACACCCGCAAGTCCTACCCGGCCTCGTACGGCTCGGTCGTCTCGGTGGCCGCGGTCGACTCCGCGCTGACGGTCGCCAGCTTCTCGCAGCAGAACGACCAGGTCGAGCTGTCCGGTCCCGGCGTCGCGGTGCGCTCCACGGTCCGGATGAACGAGGGCAGCGAGGAAGCCCTGAGCGTGGGCGGTGTGAGCTTCGAAGCGACCGCGATGGAAGGCTCGCCCGCGGGCAGCGGCTCGGGAGACCTGTTTCGCTGCAACGCCGTCGACGGTCTCGGCAGCCCCGGCGACTGCGCCGGCGCCACCGGCCGGGTGTGCCTGATCCAGCGCGGCGCGATCTCGTTCGCCGATAAAGTCCAGGAGTGCGAAAGCCAGGGCGGCACCGGTGCGGTGATCTACAACAACGCACCGGCGCTGTTCAGCGGCACCCTCGGCGGCGCGGCCACCGGCATCCAGTCGGTCGGAGTCTCCGGCGACGACGGCAGTGCCTTGCTAGGTCGGCTGGGACAAGCTTCCACGGTGACCACCGACGTCGGCAACTACGCCTATTTCGACGGTACCTCGATGGCCACCCCGCACGTGTCCGGGGTCGCCGCGCTGGTCTGGAGCCAGGATGCTTCGTGCAGCAATAACGACATCCGCAGCGTGCTGACCTCCACTGCGGTGGATCTGGGTCCGGCCGGGCGCGACAACGCCTACGGCTTCGGTCTGGTCCAGGCGGCCGACGCGGTCACCGCGCTGGGCACCGACTGCGGTGGCGGCGGCGGAAGTGGCGGCGGCTGCACGCTGCTGCCGGTCGGCGCGAGCTGTACCGCGGATTCCCAGTGCTGCTCCAGCAAGTGCAAAGGCCCGTCCGGGGGCAAGACCTGCAAGTAAACGCGAGTCGCTTTGATTCGCCTGAAAACCCCGGCC
>JBFJNB010000353.1:0-3741 GCA_041633655.1 Lysobacterales bacterium
CGCGGTTGGCCGCGCCCAGCTCGTCGTTCGAATAGCCCAGCCGCGCGCCCCAGTCGAGGCTCGCGCGCCAGGTGGCGGACTCCAGCACGAACCCGACCCCGCGCGCCCGAGCGATTGTGGCATAGGTGCGATAGTAGTCCGCGAGCGCGGTCCGGCCGCGCGGCTCCCGGAGCAGGTGGAACGCGGCGAAATGCGGCAGCTCGAATCCGTGGTGGAAGACCAGCGTGGTCTCGATACCGCCGTCGGTCAGGAACAGTTCGCCGTTGAGTTGCGGAAGCGCGTCCCGATAGCGTGTCATGATCACCTCCAAAACAAGCGTAAGTGCAACCCGAAACGCTGAGCCCCGGAGAATCCCCTCATCCCACTAAATTTTTTACCGCCTCGGCCGCTAATTATAGGCATCCGGTCTTCCGATGGTGCGTCGGTGCAAGAAACCGCCAGCAACAACACATCCCCCCGGCCCCAGGCCCCAGCGACCGAGTTCCAATGCCGCGAACGCGTGGCCGAGCTGCTGCTCGCCAACGAGGTCATCAGTGAAGAGGAGTTGACCCGCGGCCGCCGGATTCTCGGCAAGATGGGCAGCGATGCGACGGTCCTGTCGGTGCTGAAACAGATGGGGGTCGTCAACGACGATCAGATCTGCGCCACGCTGAAGAAGCACCGATTCGAGCTGCCACTGGGCAATCTGCTGGTCGAGCTGGGACACATCACGCCGGCCCAGCTGCGCGTCGCGCTGAAGATCCAGGAACAGGGCGGCGACGCCGAAAGCCTCGGCGACATCCTGATCCGAAAGCGGGTGGTCAAGGAGCAGAACCTGGCGCGCCTGATGGCGACCCAGTTCGGCCTGGACTATGCCGAGCCGGACATCTCCAAGTGCGAGGAACGCTGGCTCAAGCAGATGTCCGCCGAGGCCTGCGTCAAGCTCGGATTCTTCCCGGTGCGCCGCGAGGCGGACGGCATCATGGTCGCGTTTGCCGATCCGACCAACGAGGAGGCGCAGGTCGCCGCGAGCAAGGTGCTCGGGGCCACGGTCATCCCGGTCGTGGGCACGCGAACGGCGATCAAGGCCGCGGCCGCGGCGATCGAGCGCAGCCGCCGGTCGCGAAAGGAACGCCCGGTCGCGGTCGCCGTGGACTCGCCCACGGGACTGGTCGACGCCCTGCTTCAGTCCGCGATCGCTGAGAGCGCCAGCGACATCCACATCGAGCCGCTCAAAGACCACGTCCGGGTAAGGTTTCGCATCGACGGCGTGCTGCGCGCGCAGTCGGAGTTCGCCAGCGAGACCCTGCCCGGTGTGGTCACCCGACTGAAGGTGCTGGCGAAGGCCGACATCTCGGAGAAGCGCCGGCACCAGGACGGTCGGATCCTGTACGAGGACCCGCGCACCGGGGCGGTTTGCGACATGCGCGCGTCGTTCTACGTGACCGTCCACGGCGAAGCCATCGTGCTGCGCATTCTGAACCAGGCCAACTCGGTGCTGGACCTCGAGCAGCTCGGGATGTCCCGGGCGATGATCGAGCGCTTCAAATACCAGGCGCTGGACGTCCCCAGTGGGGTCATCATCGTGACCGGACCCACCGGCTCGGGCAAGACCACGACGCTTTACAGCTGCGTGAACTATCTGAACGACGACTGCACCAGCATCATTACCGCCGAGGATCCGGTCGAGTACCTGGTCGACGGCATTTCCCAGTGCTCCCTGAACGCCAAGCTGGGTCTGACGTTCGAGGATTCGCTGCGCCATATCGTGCGCCAGGACCCGGACGTCATCGTGCTGGGTGAGATCCGCGACGCGTTCTCCGCCGAGAGCGCGATCCAGGCGGCGCTCACCGGCCACAAGGTCCTGACCACGTTTCATACCGAGGACAGCATCGGCGGGCTGCTCCGGCTCCTGAACATGAACATCGAGGCGTTCCTGATCTCCTCGACCGTGGTCTGCGTCGTCGCGCAGCGCCTGATCCGCCGGATCTGCGCCGACTGCAGTGCCCCGCAGGATCCCGATCCCCGGGATCTCCAGTTGTGCGGCTGGAGCCGCGAGGACGTCTGCGACGCGGATTTCCGCGCCGGCCGTGGCTGCGAAACCTGTCACTTCACCGGCTACAAGGGCCGGATCGCGGTGTTCGAGAACCTGGTGCTCACCGAGGCCGTCCGCGACGCCATTCTGGCGCGCAAGACCTCGGCGCAGATTCGCCGGATCAGCGTCGAGAGTTCGGGTCTGGTGACCCTCCTCGAGGACGGGCTCGCCAAAGCCGCCCGCGGGGATACCACCCTGACCGAGGTGCGCCGGGCGCTGCCGCGACTGTGCAAGCCTCGACCACTCCAGGAAATACGTCGCCTGGCCGGGAGTCATTGATGACCGAAGAACATTCCCTGCTCGATCTGATCAACGAGAAACTCGAAAAGGACGAAGTCGAACTGCCGGTGTTCGATCCGGTCGCCCTCAAGGTCTACCGGGCGGTCCGCACCGACGACCTGGATGCCGGCCGCATCTGCGAAATCCTCGAGGAAGACCCGGTCCTGGTCAGCGAGGTTCTGAAGGTCAGCAATTCGAGTTTCTTCTCGGGTCTGGGCGAGGTCACACGGCTCTCTGACGCGGTCGTGCGCCTGGGCGCCAAGCAGCTCGGCTCGCTGGCGCTGGCGGCCAGCCAGAAACGCATCTACAGCGCCTCGGCCGGCCGGTTCAAGCAGCGCCTCACCCAGCTCTGGCGGCACACCACGGCGGTCTCGCTCGGGGCTCGCTGGCTGGCCCGAAAAGCGGGCTACAGCGATCAATCGGACGAGGCCTACGTCGCCGGGTTGCTGCACGACGTGGGCAAAGTCTCGCTGCTGCGCATCATCGAAGACCTGTGCGATGAGTCCGGGGGCAAACTGCGGGTCTCCGACCCGCTGGTGGACATGACGCTGAAGCGGCTCTACACCAGCCATGGCGTCAAGCTGCTGGAGCAATGGAACATCCCGAAGCTGTTCCAGCGCGTGATCGCGCAGCTAGAGGACGACGATTTCGACGACGGAAACGTGATTCTGGCCATCGTCCGCCTGGCCGACCTCGGCTGCGCCAAGGAGGGTATCAGCGATTACCCCGACCCGAGCCTGTGCCTGGAGACCACCCGCGAGGCCCAGTGCCTGGGGCTCAGCGAGATCATGCTGGCGGAACTGCAGGTGGTGCTGGAAGACGCGGCCCGCGAGGCGGCCTGAGGCGAAGGTCGCGCGCGGCTCGAGGGTTGCCTATTGCGGTTCGCCGCCGCGGGTGCGCGCCGCGAGCCCGCGCAGCTCCGTTGAAATGGCGACCGGATACGGCGGGCTCGTTTCGAGATCCCTGAGGTGGCCGGGCAGCCGCGCGAGCTGATCCTCAGCCCGTCGCCGGGCGTCAGTCAGAGACGACGGCGGCGGCTCGAGCCGGCGGCCGCCCCGCAAGACTGGTTCGAGCAGCCCCTCGCCCGGCAGCGCCTCGCCGTCGATGGCGATCGTGTCGCCGCTCATGACGCCGTCGTCCAGGCGGCGATAAACCTGCTTGCGCCCGGGCCAGGTCGCCTTGCCCTGGGAGCGCTTGTGGCGCGGCCGGCCGGCGTATTCGACCAGCTTGTAAGCGCAATCGAGATACGGTGCGTCGGCCGAGGTGTCGAGCCGGGTGCCGATCCCGAACCCGTCGATCGGCGCGCCCTGCGCGATCAGGGCCTTGAGTCGCTCCTCGTCGAGGCCGCCGCTGGAGAAGATCGTGGTATCGGTCAGGCCGCTGCCGTC